>CAZUGG010000039.1:0-8409 GCA_964619905.1 uncultured Dehalococcoidia bacterium | reverse complement strand
GTTCGGCTGTGACCACCTCTACTAGACACGACGCAACAACGACGCATACTTGAGCTCGACCGGTCAAGCATAGCCTGCGGTCGATTGCGACTCGCTCCCGGCCAAGTTACGCTTTGTCTGCTCGATATCCGACGCCATGCAAAATCTCTTTCTCATCGGCTTCTCCTACACTGGCAAAAGTTCGGCCGGCCGCCTGGTCGCCGACCGTCTCGGCCGAACTTTTATCGACCTCGACTTGCAAATCGAGGAGGAAACAGGCAAGTCCATCCCCGAGATTTTCGAGGCACTGGGCGAGGCAGCCTTTCGCAAGTTAGAGCAACGTGTCCTAGCGGAAGCGTGCAGCAGTGAGGACCTCGTGGTGGCTACTGGCGGCGGCGTTCTCCTCCGCAAAGGTAATAAGGAGCTTATCCGCCAATCGGGGATCGTTGTACTGCTCGAGGCATGGGTGGACACAATTCGCGAGCGCCAGGTCTCGGCTGGAAGCACTCAGATTGAGCGCCCCGTGCTTGCGAGCAGAGATCCGCTTCAACGAATCTCCAAACTCAAGGCCGCGCGCCAGGATTCATACGCGAGTACCGCAGACTGGACCGTGCACACTGACAAGATGTCGTTAGAACAGGTAGCTGAAGAGATCGTTCGAGGCTACGAAGTTCTCTTAACCAAAGAGACTTTCGCCGGTAAGCCGACAATCACAGGGCCCCAACCCTCGTATACGGTGTCAACTAAGGAAGGCTCTTATCACGGCTACGTCGGAAGCGGACTGATACGGAATCTGGGCAGCATCATGAAGCGTGCCGGCCTAAATGGCACAGTCTTCGTCATCGCCGACGGTGCAGTCTTTGAGCAATACGGCGATCGTGTCATGGCTTCGCTCGCAGAGGCCGGGCTCAAAGCACACGAAGGAATCGCGGACTCCGGTGAAACCAGCAAGTCACTAGATATGGCAGGGGACATCTATGCCTGGCTGTCTAGTCGGCGAGCGGAGCGCCGCGACTGCATCGTGACCCTCGGGGGAGGTGTAGCAGGCGACCTTGGCGGCTTCATAGCAGCGACCTATTTGCGCGGCATGCCGTTCGTACAGTTGCCAACAACCCTGCTCGCGATGGTCGACGCTTCCATCGGAGGAAAGGTCGCTGTCAACCTGACCGCGGGGAAGAATCTTGTTGGAGCCTTCCACCAGCCCAAGCTCGTTATCGCCGACGTCGATGTGCTACAAACGTTACCCCATAAGGAGTTAACTGCAGGTTGGGCCGAAGTGATCAAGCACGGCCTGATTCTAGATGCCAGCCTGCTCGATGACATTGAGCTTGCGCGTGACAAGCTCCTTGCCCGAGATCCGGAGACACTTGCCGATATCATCACGAGAAGCGCAGCCATCAAAGCCCGCGTCGTAACCCAAGACGAGCGCGAGACTTTGGGAACGCGGAATTTGCTCAACTATGGCCACACCACAGGTCACGCCTTGGAATCGGTGCTGGGTTACGAAGGCCTCCTCCACGGAGAGGCCGTTGCCATCGGGATGGGAGTTGCAGCTGAAATCGCTGTCCGGATGCAAATGCTCACCATCGCGGAATTGGAGCGCCAGACCGACATCCTCCGATCCTTCGGGCTGTCCGTGAAAGGCCCAGCGGAAATCGATCAATCAGCAGTGCTTTCCGCCATGGCCCTCGACAAGAAGATTTCGGAAAAGCGCATCAACTGGGTGTTGCTGGAAGCCATCGGAAAAGCAACCTCCCGTGACGACATTCCCGATGCCATCGTCCTCCAGTCGATGGAGGCGGTCTTAGGTTGAAGCTGACAGGCCTCGTCCCTGCTCCAGATCGGGAAACGTGAAGCACCCAAGCGTCACGCTAGCTCTCTTCATTCCGATAAGCACCGCAAGTGGAGTAGCCATCGCTCGTTTGCACCAACGTAGGGCCACCAAGTGAGCCAAAACTTCACCTTCGCAATAGCCGGCACAGATGACACCGCCCGTGCCGGAGTGATCGAAACCCCCCATGGCCGGATGTCCACGCCGGTGTTTATGCCGGTAGGAACCCAGGCGACAGTTAAGGCCTTGACGCCCGAGGATGTGCACGATGTCGGGGCGGAGATCATCCTGTCCAACACGTATCATCTCTTATTGAGACCCGGCTTAGAGATCATCGAGCGATTCGGTGGCCTTCACCAATTCATGGCTTGGGAAGGACCGATCCTTACCGACAGCGGAGGCTTTCAAGTTTTCAGCTTGGGCCATCTCCGTAAGCTCAGCGACGATGGCGTGACCTTCCGATCACATATCGATGGATCAGAGCACACGCTGACGCCTGAGTTCGTCGTCGAAGCCCAAGAGTGTTTGGGTAGCGACATCGCGATGGTCCTCGACCACTGTCCATCTTACGGCGACGACGATGAAACGATTCGCAAATCGTTAGAGAGGACCCACAAGTGGGCAGAGCGCTCGCTCAGTGCACACCAAAGGAAAGACCAAGCCCTCTTTGGCATCGTGCAAGGCGGCTGGGCCACTGACCTTAGAAAGGAGTCCGCCAAGTTCATCGCATCGCTTGATTTCTCCGGTATTGCAATAGGCGGCCTGTCCGTTGGAGAGCCAAAACAAATTGCCTACCAAATCCTGGACGAAACAATTCCTCATCTGCCTACAGACAAGCCACGGTATCTGATGGGCGTAGGCTCCCCCGACGGCTTGATCGAATCCATCGCACGTGGAATCGACATGTTCGACTGCACACTACCCACCAGGATTGCCCGCAATGGCGGCCTCTTCACGCCCGAAGGTCGAATCAATCTGCGTGGCGCAAGATACCGTGAGCAAGAAGCGCCGATAGCAAAGGACTGCGACTGCTACACGTGTAGCAAATACTCATCTGCATACCTTTACCACTTGCTTCGATCCGAGGAACTCCTCTATCACCGGCTAGCCACAATCCACAACCTGCGCTTCGTTGTGCGACTAATGAAGCAGGCTCGTGAGGCGATCCTCAATGGCTACTTTGCGGAATTCGCTGCTGATTTCCTCGGCCGTTACCAGGCAACTAACGAGGAGACGCGGCTGGCTCAGAAAGCTAAGTGGCTAGCGGCTCACCGGCATTGGGCCGAGAGCCAGGGTAAGCCCCGGTAAGAAGTCTCGGCCAGATTACGGCCTTGTGCCAGACCTTGGGCCAGGCGGCTACAGGCCGCCAGCAACCGCAGGGACGATGCTTAATTCATCCCCATCTTTCACGGACGTAGCCAAGCCTTCCAGAAAGCGGATGTCTTCACCATTTACGTAGATATTGACAAAGCGGTGGAGTTGACCATTAGCGTCAACAATCCTTTCCTTGATCCCGGGGTATTGGGACTCCAGGTTAGCAAGCCCCTCCTCTACCGTGGCCCCACCGACATCAACGGTCTCCTGACCATTGGTCACTTTCCTCAGCGGTGTTGGTACTCTTACAACGACTGGCATAGCTCTCCTCAAGACTTCAGAACCTGTTAGCGCCCAAATCGCGGCACCCTAGCGTAGCAGAGGGACAGCATTGGGCAAAGATCAGCCGGTCAGCACATCGCCGCCAACCGGATCGACACGCACTCCAGCTTTTGTTACCCAGGCCAAACCACGCTCGATATCCTGCTCATTCCCATCGAGTTCCAAGACAACCCAACCCTGTGTCTCCGTGACATCGGCACGGCGGATATTCGTGACGACATCGTAGTCCTTGCCCAGACCGTAAATGATCGGTTCCGTCACAAGTTTCGTTGGGAAGGTGAATTTCACACGTTGTTTCATGTCCTCACACTCCCGCGCTTCAGCCTAAAGTTAGACCCAGGCCGAGCCGGGGTCAAGCCAACAGAATTAAAGCCCAAGCGCCTGTTTAAATGACTCCATGGTCGGTTGAACCTTGATCGTCTCCACTCTATCCTCGACAGCCTCCTGCGTCTTCAATCCGTTGCCGGTCACATAAGCAACGGTGAGGTCGTCCTTGCCAATGGCACCCGACTCGACCAGTCGCCTCAGCCCAGAGATCGTCACGCCACCAGCTGTCTCGGCGAATATGCCCTCAGTTTGAGCCAGCAGAAGCATTCCATCGATCACCTCGGGGTCACTGACAGCCGCTGCTGAACCAGATGACTCCTTCAACACATCAAGCGCATAAAATCCGTCGGCGGGGTTGCCAATAGCCAACGATTTGGCAATTGTGTCCGGCTTCACAGGACGAACGTCTCGGGTGCCCTCGGAGAAAGCCGTGACAATCGGGGAGCATCCCTGAGGTTGCACCAAATGCATCCTGGTTCGAACCTCTTCGATTAAGCCCAGGTTCAAGAACTCATTAAAGCCTTTCCAAATCTTGGTGAAGAGCGAGCCTGAAGCGGCTGGAACAACGGCATGATCCGGTGTCCGCCAGCCGAGCTGCTCGGCCACTTCGTACGCTAGAGTTTTTGAACCTTCGGAATAATATGGCCGCACGTTAATATTAACGAAAGCCCATCGATACGTGTCCGCAATTTCGCTGCACAGCCGGTTTACGTCATCGTAAGTTCCCGAGACAGCGACAACGGTGGGGCCATAGACCGCGGCCCCAACAACTTTGACCTTCTCCAAATCTGCGGGGATCACAACGTAGCACTTCATCCCTGCCTTAGCAGCATGGGCTGCAACTGCTCCAGCAAGATTACCCGTGGAGGCACAAGCCAACGTATCAAAACCGAGTTTTTGGGCCACAGACGCCGCCACACCAGCAACACGATCCTTGAAGGAGTAAGTGGGGTTAACGCAATCGTTCTTTATGTATAGGTTATTTAGGCCCAGGACTTCACCAAGGTTGTCCGCCTTCACTAAAGGCGTGTATCCGGTCTGCATGTCAACGATGGGCCCATCCCAAACCGGGAGCAGGTCACGGTAACGCCACATCGAAAGAGGCCCCGATTCGATGCGCTCGCGGGTAACCACTCCTCGCATCGCCTCGTAGTCATAAACTACCTCAAGTGGACTGAAGGTCCACTCGCAGATATTCATAGCTTCGAGGGGATACTCCCTGCCACCCTCTTTCGCCTTCAACGCCCGTGCATACGCCATCATCTGTCCCTCATCCCCGCCAAAAAAATAAGACCCCTTCCAGGAGAAGCGGCCTTAGCGGAACCCCTGCCTCAGAGGCCCGTTCACAAAGAGCAGCTGGTGTTAGCAGCGCATTCCCATACATGGGAAACTCTATCAGAGGCGCTCCCCATGAGTCAATCAGTTGTCTGGGGCCAATTGCATGAGAGGGCATGATGAGGCGACCGGCAGAGTGAGATCCGTGAGATAGCTATTCGGGTCTAGCTAAGAACTCGAAGGAACGACATTGCTGGCTTGCGGAGCGAGGATTTACGTATACGAACTACCGCTCCCCCGAAAAAGGAGACGCCCAACAGCGCCGCTTTTCGGCCACTGTCAGAAATTCGTAGGCTCGTCGGCACCACACCCCCAAACTTGTGTGGTACCACGCCTCGCAAAAAGTCCCAAGGGTCGAAAAGTTGACAACACGTGAGGCTTCTCGACACCTAAAGACTCGAAGATATGACTCCACCCAAGACCTGGATGACAAGAATAGCAACGATCGGCGAGATATCAATCATCCCGATTCGGGGAATAATCCGCCGTAGAGGCGACAAAATTGGCTCAGTCAAGTTAACTAAAATACGACCCAACCCGCTGTGTTGCATGTCGGGGAACCACGACAGCAGTGCCCTACCGATAATCGCAAAGGTTAGAATCTGGGTGATGGCAACGATGATACCTGCGAAATCCACTACGCTAAGCCTCTCCTGTCCAGGGCTACTTGCCTAGCCCCAGCGCTACCGATTTTTCGTAAGCGGCAATGACACCGTTCATGATGGCGGTTCTGAGGCCTTCACCCTCCATTACGAGCAGCGCCTCAGCCGTGGTTCCACCAGGCGATGTAACTTGGTCCTTGAGCACGGAGGGCGATCTGCCAGTAACTTCAACCATACGAGCACTACCCAGAACAGTCTGGACGATGAGGGCCTGAGCTGTGTCCCGAGACATACCCAGATACACCCCAGCGTCAATCAGCGCCTCTATGAAAAGAAAGACGTAGGCCGGCCCGCTACCACTAAGGCCGGTCGCAACATCGATCAGTTTCTCCGTCGGAAGATAGATCTGTTTCCCCAACGAGGAAAGGACCTTCCCCGCTAAGGACTTTGCAATGTCGCTGACCGATTCAGTCGCCGTCCAAGCGCTAGCTCCCTCGCCCAGTTGCCCAGGCGTGTTCGGCATCGCCCGTATGACCATCTGGTGATTCAGCCGATTCGCGATAAATCCAATCGTGGCCCCCGCGACGATCGAAAGAACCGGCTGTGAAGATGTAACTGCCCCTTTTAACCCGTCGAGGACTTCGGGTAGGTTCTGGGGCTTGACCGATAGGATCACGAGGTCGGCACCTTCGACCGCTGCTGAGTTATCCCCGGTCACCAACACGCCATAGCGGTCACGGAGATCTTCGAGTCGCGGCTTAATTACGTCTGAGACCATCGTGTCTCCTGGAGCGTTAACCTTGTCGCGAAGGACTCCGGCCAAGATGGCCTCGGCCATCACGCCGCCCCCAATAAAAGCCAGTTTCATGATTTCCCCTCGGCCATCAAAATCCGTTCCGCTTAGAGAAGATCGCCCGGCCAACACGCACCATTGTCGCTCCCTCCTCAATTGCAACCTCAAAGTCGTTGGTCATCCCCATCGATATCTCTTCAACCCCAAGTATCCTTCCGATGTCTCGCACAGCACGGAAAAATGGGCGTACCTCTTCTGGATTGTCCACCTTCGGGGCCATCGTCATGAGGCCTCGGACATCAATATTCGTGCATCGCTGAATACGTCGGGCTGCTTCTTCAATCGTGTCATAGTCAAAACCGTGCTTGGCCTGTTCCCGTGAAATATTAACTTCCAATAGCACCGGGAACGGCGTCAGGGCCAACCTGTCGATGCGTTCAGCGAGCCGCTCCGAGTCTACGCTTTCGATTATATCGAAAAGACCGATGGCGGCCTGAACTTTGTTTCGTTGGAGATGCCCAACAAGATGCCATGTAGTGGATCTACGCAAATCGTCGACCTGTGCCAGCTTGTCGGCAGCATCGGCAACACGGTTCTCGCCGAACTCCCTAAGGCCTGCTTCGTAAGCGGCCCGAATGCCGGAAACGTCAGTTGATTTGGTAACCGCCACGAGTCGTACAGTACCGGGATCACGTCCAGCACGCTCCGCTGCGCGAGCCATCCGGATTCGCACACCCTCAACATTCTCTTGGACGTAGCCAGTCACACGCCATCCCTTCAAGACGAAAGGAGTCATTCACATTGCACACCATTCAGTACCGTATTACGATAGCACCCCCTCGAAAGCCCTCCCGGCTTGCCCCTGTAGCTCAGCGGATAGAGCACCGGCCTCCGGAGCCGGGTGCGTGAGTTCGAGTCTCACCAGGGGTACCAGAAACCACACGAACTCCCGGCAGGCTCATTTGCGAACCTTGCTATCGCCCGATGTAACGGAGAGTGCCTTCTTCGATCACCTTTCGCCCTCTAATCCAACGACGTTTGATGCACAATCGAATCTCGGTCCGGTCCATACACGGCCATAGCGCGAGGTCCTACGTTCCTTATAGCCAGCAACAGCCGCGCGAACCGGAGGTGCATATATGCTCAGCTACGAACGTGTACACGAATCGCTAAGATCGGAATACGAGCGACTCTCGAGCCATCTCGGTTCTCTTTCGGACCGAGAGATCTCTGCACCAAGTGCGTGCGCGGGTTGGAGCATTGCTGATGTGACCGCCCACCTAGCCTGGAACGCCCGGCTTTACGTTCGTTCTCTAACCTTTGCCCTCTCTGGTGAAATTCCTCAGACCCCTAAAACCAAAGAGGACTCTCAGCCGATTACAGCCAATTTCGTTCGAGACCGGGCGATCGAATTACGTCGGAAACTAGGCCGAGGCCTCCTCGAGTCATTCACTGAGCACAATGAGCGCTTCATTACAATGCTCAAGGGAGTCAATCCAGCTTTCCGCGACCAATTGACCATCCCCTTTATCAATAGGCTAATCCCGCTCCGCCAATTGGTAGGTCTGCGCATCAGCGAAGTCGCACTGCACTCTTGGGACATCCGCAGCCCGAATGACCCGGGTGCTGAGCGCGAGGAGGAGGCGGCAATAGCTTGCATAGAGCTCCGGCGCGAGACGATTGAGCGTCTTTTGCAACCTGGCTGGGACGTGAGGGTTCGAATCGCACCGGAGGGTGCAGACGGTTTCGACATCGTGGCGCACGGTGGTGTTCCAACGACGGAGCCCATCTTCGGCAAAGCATCGGCTACACTGAACGCAACACCCAGCACCATGGCCCTGCTTCTGAGTGGCCGTCGCGCCCTAAATGACGATTCAGTGGATATC
>CAZUGG010000038.1:0-3138 GCA_964619905.1 uncultured Dehalococcoidia bacterium | reverse complement strand
GTTGATCATTGACTTCGGCGTAGGTCAGGTAGCCTTGCTCCTTGCCGCGGGCAATCATATCTTTATGTTGTTGCGCCTGTTTATTGGCGGATACTGCTGTGTTTTTATCACTCAAAATAATTGGGCTCGATGTCAAGATATAAGCGATTGATTATAATGTTTTGACTAAGTCTATTCTAGGCTTCAGCTACTGATACTAAATTTGGACCCGCGGCGGTGTTTCCTAAGCTCCGTGAGCTCTGCTTCTGAGAGTTTGCTAAGCTTTTCTTTTTTAATTAAATTGTCAATTTGCTCACGTCGCTGGAAAGCAGCTAGTTGATTCAAACTTTGTTCGAGTTCAGCCGATGCGTTGAAATCTTCATCGTCGGGCACTTCACTGGCAGCCAGTTTACCCAGATGTTTGCCTTCTTCCCGGTTTCGCCAACGCTCCAGGATACCAGCTGTTGTTATATTGGGTTCTGCTTGTACTGTTTCAATAAGTTCTCGCAATAGAGCTGCACCAGCCCTGGTGCCGCCAGCAAGTTTCTCAACGTCCAACTGTTGACCGGCTTCGGGATGATGCAGCAAAAGAGTAATTGCCCATCGAATGATTGAGGGGTTAATAGCACCGGATTGGCTTTTTGTCCGTGTATTGCGAATACCAGTGATGCTCTTTGCTGAGTGTTTTCCTGGGCTTGCTGCTTGACCCTGTGACAATAATGTATTGAGTTTCAATGTTGGCAGTCCTATGGTTTCAGCGAGTCGCTCGGTTAGTAGTTCGCGATAGACGCCTTGCGGAATACGCTGCACGAGCGGTTTCGCTAGTTCGGCCAGTCTCGCCCGTCCGTCAACAGAGTCCATGTTGACTTTGAGTGCCAGTTCTTCTATCAGGAAATCAGATAGTGGCACACTTGTATCGAGAATCTCTTCGAATTCTTTGGTGCCATTGTTTCTCACAAAAGAATCCGGATCCTGGTTTTCGGGCAGGAATACGAAGTAAATTTGGCGGCCCTCGCGAATCTGGGGAAGGGAGGTTTCTAGTGCGCGCCATGCAGCAGCTTGGCCAGCACTATCGCCATCGAAACAGAAAAATACTTGCTCAGTCAAACGAAATAGGCGAGTTAGATGATCGTTACTGGTAGCGGTACCCAGTGTAGCGACCACGAAGTCGATGCCGTGTCGTGCCAAGCCGATAACATCCATATATCCCTCGACAACAATAAGTTTTTCGATATTGCGTATGGCCTGGCGTGCCTCATATAGACCATATAATTCACGACCTTTATGAAACAGTGCCGTTTCTGGGGAATTGAGATACTTGGGTTGATCGTTACCCATGACGCGGCCACCAAAACCGATGCACCGGCCTCGCGAATCGCGTATCGGGAATATAATGCGTTCACGGAACCGGTCATAGTAGTTGCCATTTTCTTTACGAATGACAAGGCCGACAGCGAGCAAATTTTCTTTCATTTTCTTTGATGTGCCAAATTTGTCGAGCACAGCGCTCCAGCCTACTGATGTACAACCGATACCGAATCGTTTTGCAGTGGCACCATCGATGCCGCGGCCCTTCAGATAAGCCTGGGCAGTATCATTATTTCTGAGATTGGCTTGGTAGTAACGTTCCACTTGCGCGAGTAGTTCAAATAATTCGTCGTAACGGTGGGTTGGATGCTGACCTTCTTCGTGCGGTACTTCAATACCCATCAAGCTGGCCAGACTCTCGACCGCCTCGACGAAGCTCATATGGTCGTATTCCATCAGGAATCCGAGCGTCGTACCGTGAGCGCCGCAACCGAAACAGTGATAGAAACCCTTGACCGGACTGACGGTAAAAGAGGGTGTTTTCTCGTCATGGAACGGACAATTTGCCTTAAACTCCCTTCCTGCTTTCTTGAGCTGAATACGCTTGCCTACTACCTCTATGATATCGGCGCGTGCAATCAAATCGTCAATGAAATGTTGGGGAATTAAGCCGCTCATAGTCTCTGTTAACGGATACTTTCGTTTCTAAGTGTTCACCGAATGTTGGTTATTTTTTATCTGATGATTAGTTGACAAATTTGATAAAGCTTCTTAAGGGATCAGCTAAAGACATTCGCATTAGTACCACCTTTTTTAACATATCCTGATTTAATCAGGTAGCACCACCGAGGCGTTCTTTTACTCTAGTACTTATTGCACCCATGTCGGCACGCCCACTTGTCTTTACCTTAATCTGATTCATAATTTTTCCCATGTCTCGCATATTTGCGCTGCCATTATCCATGATTACCTGTTCAATGATCTTAGTGATTTCTGTCTCGCTAAGTTGTTCAGGGAGATAAGTTTCTAATACAGCGATTTCGGCAAGTTCAATGTTGGCGAGATCCGTCCGGTTGCCTTTCTTGAAGAGAGTGACTGAGTCGTAACGCTGTTTTACCATCTTTTTTAATTCGCCCAGTACATCGGTATCATCCAGATCGATTCGCTTATCAATCTCGATTTGCTGTATTGCGGCAAGGATTAGGCGAAGCACTTTCAGTCGATCTTTATCACCAGCTTTCATGGTGCTTTTCATATCTTCTGAAATTTGAGCTTTGAGCGTCATACTTGATCTGCTGCAGTCGGTGGCCACGAACGAAGTTCGAGAAACGGACGGATGATTAGTAAAGGCGCTTCCGCTTCGACGTCTCGCGGGATAAGCGTTTCATATGACGCTTTACTGCTGCCGCCTTTTTGCGTTTGCGTTCCTGAGTTGGTTTTTCGTAAAACTCTCGCCGACGAAGCTCGGTCAGCACCCCTGCTTTTTCGCAAGCGCGTTTGAACCGGCGCAGGGCAGCGTCGAAGTACTCGTTTTCTTTTATACGTACACTCGGCATACAAATACGTTGTTAAAGTCAAATACAAAGAAACCCGGCACAGGGGCCGGGAGATAGCCGACTCATACTATCCATAGAAGGAACATATTGCAAAGCATTGAGGTCCGTTTTTTTGGTAATTCCTGATGTATGATGCGACGCTTATGAAGATACTTGGTTTAGAAACCAGTTGTGATGAGACCGGTGTCGCAGTCTACGACTCCAAACACGGTTTGCTTGCACAGGAATTGTACAGTCAGATTGATCTGCACAAGATTTATGGAGGCGTTGTACCTGAAATTGCATCGCGGGACCA
>CAZUGG010000037.1:0-7219 GCA_964619905.1 uncultured Dehalococcoidia bacterium | reverse complement strand
ATGCTTATCCGGAATGGCCGGATGCGATATCTAGGCGGAACTTCATTCCTAATCCTCCAGTTCTTGGATCTGAGGTAGACGGCTTCAGGTTGTGGGGAGATTCAATGGTGAATTGGTGTTCCTATTGATTAGGAGATAGCTAGTTCCGTATTTAGTTCGGAGCCCGTCGCGACAGGGGATCCCTGACGCGGCGGGCTCCGACTTTTTCAACCGTTCTTCACACCGATAGGTTGAACTAGAGGATGGATAGTTGGGCAAAAGGAGAACTAGTGCTCAGGCGACTGAGGGCATGTTAGAAACTTCTGACTCGGGCGGGCCGACGGTTCGTCTTACGGCGAAGTCTTTTCGACGGGATATTTCGAGGATTTCCCGTCTGATCCTACTGAGGTTACGGTTTGTAGTTCTTCAGTTGCTCGGTGCAGCTACGATTGCGTTCTTCTTGATAAGGATGGTGCCGGGTGATCCGGCAAAGGCAATAGCAGGCACGGCAGCAAGTGAAAAAGTATTGGCGGCAATTAGAGAACATCTAGGCCTTGATGAGTCGATTCCTGTTCAGTTCTATCGCTATATCGTTAATCTCATTCAAGGTGACTTCGGATCGTCAATAACGACCGGAGGCCCTGTTCTTGACGATTTAGTTCAAAGAGGACCAGCTACTCTTGAGTTGATCTCCTACACAATGATTGTGTCACTACTAGTTGGCGTACCAATGGGACTTGCAATGGCCCGGCGACGCCGCCGAAGAAAAGGGAAAGTTATTTCTGGATATGCGATGTTGTCAGGTTCCATTCCGGATTTTTGGCTCGCGCTAATTTTTTTGTTTGTATTTTCATTCCGCTATTCAATCTTCCCAGCTCCACTTGGTCGCCTTGGTTTCGTAGATGCTCCTGACAAGGTCACTGGATTTTTCACTATCGATGCTTTAATCGCTGGTGACTTTGCAACCATGTGGCTTGCGTTCCAACATCTTGCCTTACCCGTTATAACACTGACTTTGGTCTATTCGGGCATCATCGTTAAGGTTACAAATGCAGCTACTGATGAAGCCATGAAGGCTGGATTTAATGATTTGTATGCTAGTGCTGGAGTTGATACACGTTTGAGAAACTTTCGGACAGCACGGTTAGCGTTTCCTGCCGTAGTAACTGTTTCGGGCATTACCTATGGTTTCCTTTTAGGAGGTGCAGTTCTTATAGAAACCGTCTTCTCTTGGGGTGGTGTAGGTCAGTATGCAGTCCAGGCTCTCCGAGGAGCAGACTTCGCAGCTCTCCAGGGGTTCGTAGTATTTGCTGCGGTATTTAATGTATTGATGTATTTGGTAGTTGACATAGCTCTATACGTGGTCGATCCACGTCTTGGCAGAGAGAGAAGCCACTGACGTGATGTCATCAAAGCGTTATAACGTAAAGACGTTGTGGGGAGCAGGAATTGTATTTGTAATTTTGGTGATGGCGATTCTTGCTCCTTTGATTAGTCCTTACGGGTCACAGGAATTATCGAGAGATATTCTCTCAGGCCCTGGTGTTGATCATTGGTTTGGCACCGATCGTCGAGGGATGGACATATTTTCAAGGACACTGTTTGCTCCCAGGGTTGATTTACTGATTGGTCTAGGAGCTACAGCCCTTGCATTCGTTATCGGTATCCCCCTTGGCACTATTGCTGGCATGTTTGAAAATCAAGGCAGGTTTGGGGGTTTTTGTTCACAGTTGATTATGAGGGGTATGGATGTAGCTCAAGCATTTCCGGTATTTGTTTTTGCTTTAGCTATTGTGGCAGTTTTAGGGGCCGGGCCTACAAATGTAATTTTCGCTCTTGCTTTTGTGAATATTCCAGTGGTGGTTAGACAGATCCGGGCAAGTGTACTTGTTCTTCGCGAACAGCCGTTTGTAGACGCAGCCCTGATAGCCGGTTGGTCGAGACTTCGCTTGGCATTTAGGCATGTGCTACCAAACGCATTGGGACCAGCTGGGTCTTTAGTTTCGGTGATGATTGGTTTTTCGATTCTGATGACAGCTGGATTGAGTTTTATTGGCGCTGGGGTAAGACTTCCTACGGCTGAGTGGGGAATCATGGTCTCCGAAGGTTCAAGTCAACTAGGCACAGGTCAATGGTGGCCGTCCTTGTTTCCTGGTCTTTCGTTAGCGGTCACCGTGTTTGGTTTTGCTCTTCTAGGTGAAGGTTTGAGAGAAGCACCAAGGGGTGAGGTGTCTGCCATGTTCAGTCCTACTCGCCGCTGGGCTGTTCGGGAGTTCGGATGACTGGCGTCAAAGCGGTAGATTTTTCCCTAAATTTGGAACAGGACGTGCTGCTCGACAAGGTGAATCTAGAGTTAGCTTCAGGTCAGACTCATGCAATAGTTGGTCCCCGAGGTGCTGGGAAGACAGTATTTTTAAGATCACTTGTAGGTCTGTGGCCTGAGGGTTTCGTTTCGAGCGGACTTCTTGAAGTCCAGGGGATCCAACTTTCAGAGCTAGATAGTGATGAGCGATTAGAGGCTCGGAGACGGGAACTTCTCTTCCTCCCCGCCTCGGGACTTGACTCACTAAGTCCTGTTGAAACTATCGCCCAGCATTTTCTTGATATAGGTTCAGTTATGAGACTCGGGGAGTTATCTCGTTCAAAAAGACGACAAGAAATCCTTGAAATGGCTGTTCAGGCCTTGAAGTCACTTGGTATGGCAGATCCAGAACGCGTACTTGTTTCTCTGCCAGATGAGTTAAGTGGTGGAATGCGTAAAAGGGTACTTCTTGCCTTGGCGGTTGTTCTGCGTCCGGGTCTCCTGGCTGCCGACGATCCGACTAATGGGCTGGACGTAACGATTCAGCGTCAACTCTTAGATCTTTTGTCTTCCTTGCAGGACCAAGAATCTTTTACTCTTGTTATCGCTACTCAAGATTTGGGAGTGGTGGCCCACTATTGCGATACGGTAACCGTATTCTCTGACGGTCAAGTGTTAGAACACTCAACCCCTGAGATATTCTTTGGAGAACCTGCAAGCCAAGTTGGCAAAGAGATGCTTGCTCGAGCGGTAGTTTGATGCCCCCTACTGTTCGAGTAGAGAGTCTTTCCAAGGAGTTCCCCCTCCCATCAGGGGAGAGATTATTGGCAGTAGCTGATGTCAGTTTTCAGTTGAATCCCGGAGAAGTCTTGGGACTGATAGGAGAGAGTGGATCAGGTAAAAGCACCGTAGGGCGATGTTTGGCAGGTCTCTTGAACGTAAGTTCTGGCGAGATTAATTGGGGGATGAAAAATCCAAAGGTTGGTATGGTATTCCAGGAACCGAGGGCTTCGTTCCATGGTGGTTTCCAACTTTGGGAGGCTATTGCGGACCCCCTATTTGCAGCAGGAATGCGCAGGTCCGAAGAGATGTCACGATTGGTAGCAGAAGCAGCAAATCTGGTAGGACTTCAGGGTGAGGTTCTCCTCAGAAACTGCATAGAAGTTTCAGATGAAGAACTTCAGAGGGTTTCGGTGGCAAGAGCTCTAGCACAACGACCAGACATCTTAATTCTTGATGAACCGACTACGTCACTTGATCACGATGCTCGTGCGGGTGTCCTTGACGTGATCAAAGATTTGCGTAGTCGTGGTGAAATAGCGATCCTTTTAATCAGCCATGACTTACTAGCCGTGAAATCGGTTACTGATAATGTTGCAATAATGTATCTAGGTGCGATCGCGGAAAGAGGTCCTACTCACCGCCTGTTTTCTGAGCCTGTTCATCCGTATACCCGTGCTCTCATAAGTTCAGCTTTAGATCTTGACCCTAATGCTCCACTATCGAAGGTGAATCTTGAAGGCGAGATACCTGACCCAATCAACCGTCCTAGCGGATGTCCGCTAGCACCCAGGTGTCCTTGGGAGATTGATAGATGTAGCGTTACGGTACCTTTGGAAGAAGCGGTTGCAGCCGACCACAGTGTTGCATGCATACGTTGGAAAGAGTTGGTGTAACTTTCACATCGAAATATCTAAATACTAGTAAGTATCTAGTAAGTATTCAGTATGTCGGCATCGTCTTAAGAAAGGTTGCCAATGGTAAACAGGGGACTAAATGGAAGAGATAAGCGGCTAGGGATTGGCCTGTGGGGCGGAATGTCGGTTAACGATCTTGTTGATGTCGTTAAGTATTCTGATAATCATGGATACGAATCGGCGTATATCATCGAGAGCTTTTCCGATCCATTCTGTTTCCTATCAGCATGTGCTCGCGAAACGGAGAGAATAAAACTAGGAACAGGTGTCGCAACTGTTTTTACACGTAATCCAACTTCCATTGCAATAGCATCCGCCACCGTTGATGCAATTTCTGAGGGGCGATTTCGGCTAGGCCTTGGAGTTGGTCATCGGGAAATACACAAGGTCCGCGACGATGTAGAAGTCGAAAGGCCGTCACCGTTTATCAATCCGTTAGAGCGTTTACGAGAAACTACAGAACTAACGCATGCGCTTATAGGTGCAGCATATCGCGGTGAGAATGTGAACTTTTCTGGATCAGTTTTCCAACTCAATGACTATGAACCCTGGATGAGACCGCACCGCGAGCGGATAGAGGTATTTTACGGTGCACTTTCCGAGAGTACTTTCGAGTTAGCGGGTGAAATCGCTGATGGTATTGCACCAATCTTCACACCTATCGAATTTGTCGAAAAGATGAAGGCTGCTGTTACGCGTGGGGCTGAGCGCGTGGGCAGAGACCCAGCAGAGATAGATATTCAATGCTATTTACCGACATCAGTTAGTGATGATGTTGAATTAGCCAGACTGGCAGCCAAATATGATGTAGCTATTCATATGTCATCCTTTCGGTATTATCGAAACTATTTTGTAAGACAAGGTATGGGTGATGCAGTAGACAAGATTTCCGATTTAATCGACACTGGTAACTTTGACAAGGCGATCGAAGCCGTGTCTGATGAGATGGTCGAAGCAGTAACGGTCTTCGGTACCCCGGAGATGTGCCAAGCGCGGATACAGGAGTACCGAGATGCTGGGGTCGGTCTGCCAATTATCTTTCCAATTTTCGAAGGATTTCTTAGCTATCTACCAGTACCTGGATCTCATAAGAAGGTAATTGAGCTTCTTGAATCCTTAGCACCGAGTTGAGCAAAGTTAACTATTAGTTTATGATTAAGAGACAAGTAAACTATATTTAAATGTAGTACATAAGATAAAGATACGCCGCTCATCTATGAAGATAGCGGAAATAGATCTTATATATTTGATCTTTACAACTGTCAAACATTTAGAATAGAGGCGATTAATGCTAGTTGTTGACCGATTAACTTGGGAAGAACAAGAAGTCGCCGATGGCATGCCAGTAACTACGCTAGTGCGCTTCCCTCACTGCTGTAAGTCGACAGGGTTTTCCGTTCTTGTGAATTTTCCAGCAGGATGGGAAAGAACTAATTCAGGATATTACGAATCCACAGAAGAGGTATTGGTACTTAACGGAAGTCTTATAATGAGTGACTCTGAACTTAAAGAGAATGATTACGGATGGTATCCGGCTGGGTATCTCCGTGAAGATTCGAAAAGCCAACAAGGGGCTCTAGTATTTGCATGGTTTAGTGGACCAGCAAGATGGAAGAGAGCTACGAGTACACCAGCAGACTTAGGCTTTGATCCTGCCGCGGTCATTCATGAGAATTCGGATAATATATCTCAAGAAACTGACCTATTCAATAGTAGGAATTCAAAAAAGTTGCGTTCTGATGAATTCGGATCTACCTGGCTAGTAGAGGGAACTAGGGCTGTCTTTGTACCAAAAAACTGCATGGTAAATATGTTTCTAGTAGCAGAGAAGACATGGTATTCTATTGGACCTGAAGAGGAGTTACCGGCATTAGAGAGTAAGATACTTCTTCGTGTCATGCATTTGTGACTAAGTCTTAAAGCATTATGGATTTTGAACCTGTACAGCACGATATTGTGATAACTAAGGTGAAAAAGCTTCACCGAGAAACATTCGGTGTATATGGAAACTGTGGTAGTAAACCAGACTCAGAACCCACTTGGTACGCGTCTGGAACTAGGACAGAGGGAGTTTCTGAATCTAAAGAGCTAAGTGATGAAAATCGTATAGCTGACCTTTGGATATTAGATAATCTCGAATTTCCAAATGGAACTCCGTATCTTGGATATGTTCGCTACTATCATCAAGGATTTCGAGTATCGCAATTAGAACGCCATAGATTTGAATCTCAGACTTGGATCGCGCTGGAATATAAGTCAATCCTAGTTGTAGCGCCAGATGAAGGAGACTCAGCTCCGAGTATTGGAAGTGTAGAAGCATTTTTGATAGTTCCCGGTGACGTCATCGCAATTCGTCGAGGTGTCTGGATGTGCCATTTCTTTCCTATTAGCGATGAAGCAAGCTTTAATGTTATTACGGAACGACGTGAGCCAGAACAAGATAGGGATCTGTTAGATTTTAGAAAGTTAGAAAATTCGGTAATCGAATTAGATTTATCTAGCATTATATAATTTATAATTAAAATGAACTTATAATGATTAGAGGTAATCGGAACGGGCTAGCGTGTATTACCGGACGCTTTCAGCCTGTCCACCAAGAACATTTAGAAGTCTTTCTTTCTATATTGGATAGACATGATCGTCTGATTGTTGCGATCACCAATCCAGATCCAACGACACGAATCGGCGATCCAGCTAATAGTTCCAGGCATACAGCTTCGGATAATCCTTTTACCTACTTCGAAAGACTCCAGTTTATTTCTGCTGCCCTAAGTGGGGAGGGGGTTTCTTCTGAGCTTTATGATCTCGTACCATTCCCACTACATATCCGAGAACTCGTCACTCATTATGTACCATTACATATCCCACAATATGTACGGGTCTTTTCAGAATGGGAAGAAAGGAAGATTGAGCTTCTTTCCAGCTATGGATATGACGTTGTCAGGCTTGAACCGATCGATGAGAAACGCTGTTCGGGAACCTTAGTGCGTTCGAGATTAACTGTGTCCGAAGAATGGAAGGCTCTGGTCCCACACTCCGTTATTGGCTTGATCGAAAGTTGTCTTGAGGCCATTCCACTTACCGCTAGGGACACATGACATGAAACGGTATGGAGAGGCCCATCCACCATTAGTTGATGACCGTTTGCCGATGCTACTGATAATTCTCGATGGCCTTGGGGACCGGAGCCACCGAGAACTAGATAGCAAAACTCCTCTAGAGGCGGCTACCAGTCCAAGGC
>CAZUGG010000036.1:0-3174 GCA_964619905.1 uncultured Dehalococcoidia bacterium | reverse complement strand
GGATATTGAGTATTTCGTGAACCCAGGTTAGGATTAGGAATGGTTCAATTATTGGGTCGATGAAAGATTGCGGTGGTTGGTTAACCACTGTATCAAGGCTGATCACCTTCGAATCCGGCCACACGACGCGGACGAACTCTCGCACTACTCCAAAGGAACATCCGACATCGAGTATGCCTTCCCCTGGGGTTGGGGCGAGCTCGAGGGCATTGCCAACCGAGGCAACTTCGACTTAACACAACACAGCAATCACAGTGGTAAGGCCATCAAGTATTTCGACAACGAGGCCAAGGAGAGCTTTGTCCCTTACGTCATTGAGCCTGCCTCTGGCGTTGATCGCGGAGTGCTCGCCTTTCTGCTCGACGCTTACGAGGAAGAGCAGGACAAAGACGAGATCCGTGTGGTTTTGCGGTTGAGCCCAAGCATCGCTCCCGTGAAGGTGGCGGTTCTACCCTTGAGCCGAAAGGAACCTCTGCGGGAGCTTTCTCAGTCCGTCTACGACACTCTCCGAAAGCACTGGGATGTTCAGTACGACGACGCACAGTCGATCGGGCGTCGTTACCGAAGACAAGATGAAGTCGGAACCCCTCTTTGCGTAACTATCGACTTTGACTCAATAGTCGACCACCAGGTAACCATCCGTGAACGGGACACGATGGAACAGACACGTCTCCCGATTATCGATCTGGTCCCCGACCTGCAGAAGCGCCTAACGCTCCCGGCCAACTAACATAACGCCCTTGCCCCCTTGCTGGCTTGCGGCTCGTCTCACTCGCTCGTGAACATACATGCCCGTGCGCGCATTGTATTTGAATCAACGAGGTCATCCGCGGATCTATCAACTCTCTCAACGACCCCCTCGCGCAAAGATTTCGAGTCAATGTACCTCGTAGGCAATGTTAAAGGCAGGCACGGATGTGCCCCCCTATTCCCAAAGAAGACCTAAGCTATAATGGCTGCACCCTTTAAGAGACCGATCCAATCCGGTTGGTTGCCGTTATGCCACGCTTCGCTTCTGAGACGAGAGAGCTAGAAATCCTCCAGGAGTTCCATCGGAAGGTTCGGATCGCCAACTCCGAACGAGACTGGCAGCCCGTTGAGGACATGATCGACGAAAAGGCGATCCTTCGTACCAAGGGCAAAGTCACTGAGGGACGCGCGGCAATCGTTGAGCTCGTGAGGATATTAGCGCAGATGCGTTACAAGATCGCAGTTGTCGGCCCTCGAGGGGGCCTCATCTCAGTCCTTGTAAGCCCACCCTCCACCACTCGCCGGGTCGAGCATGAGCAAATCTACCGAATCCACAACGACAAAATAGTGGAGCTCATCGACTTGGGCCGTACCCCAAATCAAGTGTATCGGCTGAGGAGCCAGCCGAACTAGCGCTTCGGATGGACGCCGGCCAACACCTTCCCACCACTACTGGCCGTGGGTTAAAGACCAGCTTCCGTAAAGGCCTTAACCTCACCCTCGTACTAACGGTTCTCGTGCTTATCGCTCTGTCAACTTTCCATGCCGTGACGACAGATCGATGGGGACAGGATTTACCGATCACCGAATTTTTCCAGCAGCTCGACGTGGGCTCATTCGACGATGTCTTGTTTTGGATGGGGGTTCGCGGTGTCGCGGGGGTAATCATGGCCGGAGCGGCAGCTTGGCTCTGGCTCGGAGGCCATCGAGTGGCCTCAGTGATGGTCATCCTAATGCTAATCCCCGACGCTTCCAGTTTCATCCTCCGCGACATATTTGAACGCCCACGACCTTCAGCTAGTCTGGTTAATGTCGAAGGTGGGCCCCAAGGCTTTAGCTTCCCGAGCGGCACAGCCCTCCACACCATGTTCTTCTACGGATTCATGCTTTATCTGCTGCCCAAATTGACAACATCGAAACGTCTACTGTGGGGTTTTCGCTGCATCCTGGTTTTGTGGATTCTCTTCCAAGGCGCCTGGGTCGTACACCATGGGCGTCACTGGTCCAGCGACGTGGTGGGAGGATATCTCTATGGGGCGTTCTACCTAATTATTTGGATGCGGCTCTATCCTATCGTTCACTCCTGGGACGCAAGGAACCCAAATTTGCTCGAATCTTTGGACTTCCGACTTCGCCGTGCGATGGCTAAGATTGGCATCGGGACCGGCTCAACCGATCCAGTTGACTCGACCAGCGAAAAGTAGCATTGGTCGTACTTCTTTAGGACTCGTAACAAACCACTAATGCGTATCATTCACTTCGCCGACTTGCACATCGGGGTCGAGGCCTACGGCAGACCTCTCGTCCAGACAGACCTTCCGACGCTACCGGAATGGTTTGCACCGGGGGAAGACAAAGAACGGTATCTGGGCCAATCGACTCGTCTCGTAGATTTCCTCGCTGCCTTCGACGAATTGATCGACTACTCCATTAAGAACGACGCCGACCTAGTGATATTCAGTGGCGACGCATATAAGAGCCGCGATCCGACCCAAACCCATCAGCGGGAATTCGCTAAGCGAATCAGACATCTTGCCAATGCTGGCGTACATGTCTTCTTGCTCGTGGGGAACCACGACCTACCACACGCGACCTACCGAGCAAGCGCCGTCGAAATCTTCGGAGTGCTCGACGTCCCCAATGTGACAATAGCCGAGCGTCTCGACGTGTACCGAGTCGAGACGAGAAAAGGCCCAATCCAGGTGCTTGCGCTTCCCTGGATCCGACGGAGCGCCATTCTAGCGCGAAGCGACACTAAAGGTTTAGCTTACAGTGATTTCAAACAACTCCTTGAGGATCGACTCAGCGAATTGTTGATCGACAAGAGTGAGACCCTAGACAGATCGGTACCCTCAATATTGTCAGCACACGTGTCTGTTAGCAGCGCCAAGCCAGGTACAGAATGCACCATGATGATCGGGCAGGATCACGTCTTGATGCAGAGTGACCTAGCTTCTCGCCCCGTTGACTACATCGCTCTTGGTCACATCCACCGGAGACAAGAAATACCAACTTCAGGCCCGCCTATGGCATATGCTGGCAGCCTCCAGCGAGTCGACTTCGGTGAGGAGGATCATGAGACCAAAGGTTTCTACGTCCTTGACCTCGATCCACAAGCACATCTGGGCCACCGGATAAATAAGCTCGAACTGAGGCCGGTGCAGACTCGTTCATTCGTAACAGTCAGCCAAACTATCGAGAAGG
>CAZUGG010000035.1:0-3288 GCA_964619905.1 uncultured Dehalococcoidia bacterium | reverse complement strand
CGCAATGCCGTGATCCTCAGTCTTGGGCCGTAGCGCTGGTCATTGTGAGTGTTGTACTGAAAGCACTCGCCAATCAAGGAATCCCCCTTCGGATCTTCAACATTGGGGGGGGGATGCCCATTGCTTACGCCAACGAAGAAGTTCCCAGAGCCGATGTCGTTGCAGCAGCAGTGCACGAGCGAACAAGTGAATTTGCCGACGGTGTAGAGGTGTGGTTAGAACCGGGCCGTGCTTTTGTGGGTGAAGCGGGCACTCTCGTCTCCGAGGTGATTGGGGTAGCAGAGCGGGAAGGTCGGCGTTGGGTCTATCTCGACGTGGGAATATTTCATGGTCTTGCGGAGGCATTAGGTGGCATTTCTTATACGTTCGAAGCGGGCCCGGGGGAACTTAAGCCTTGCGTCATCGCAGGACCCTCCTGCGATAGTTTCGATGTGATCACCAAAGATGGCTTGCTTCCGGAATTGGAAGTTGGCGACCTTGTGGCAGTTAGAGCAGCCGGTGCCTACTCTACCGTATATGCCTCGACCTTTAACGGCTTTCCTTTACCGGAGACGATCGTGGTGGAAACGCTCTAGTTGTGAGCGCGTCCTGGTTCGAAGAGGAGGATCCCTTTTCCCCTATCCGGTACCGCTACCGGATTGAAGAGGTTCTTCATAAGAGGAAGAGCCAGTACCAGGAGATTCAGGTGCTGCGAAGTTCGTTCTTCGGGCGTATTTTAGTGCTTGACGGCGTGGTTCAGTTGACTGAGCGCGACGAGTTTATCTATCACGAGATGCTTACGCATGTGCCAATGCACCTGCATGGCAACCCTCAGCGCGTTCTCGTCGTGGGTGGAGGCGACGGAGGGACTGTGAGAGAGGTGTTGCGCCACCCCAAAGCCGAGGCAGTGCTTGCCGAGCTCGACCCCGAGGTGGTCGAGGTGGCTAAAGCTTATTTCCCTCGTCTCGCAGAGTCGTTGGATTCCTCAAGGCTCAACATATTTTACGGTGACGCCGCTGACTTCGTCGCTAACGCGACTGAGCGGTTTGACGTGGTTCTCTGTGATCTGACCGATCCTGTAGGGCCGGCCCGTAAGCTCTCTGAGACGCCCTTCTTGGAATCCTTGAAAAAGATTCTGACCCCAGGTGGTGTGGTGGCGACGCAGAGTGAGTCGCTTTACTTTCATGCTCAACATGTGAGACAAGTTCAGGAAAACCTCAGGTCGATTTTTTCAAGTGTGGGGCTCTATGGTGTTCCGGTTGCCACTTATGCAGGGAACTGGTGGACGTTCTCGATCGCCTCGTTGGGGGCTCTGACAATAGATCCTTGTCGAGCGGCTGTAGCGGGCGTGCGTTTCTACAATGGCAAGGTGCACTCTTCTTCGTTTATCTCAAACGAAATGCTCGACTCTTTTGTGCGTGGCGACCATAAGGATTGGTAAGAGCCGGCCAACGTAGACAAGGAATTTCCGGTACGCTCTTAAAGATGCATCCGTATGGCTAGGGGTGTGTGGGGCGTCACAACCGAAGATAGATGACTCGCCGACAGTTTTGTTTTTTGTGCGGCTACTAACACTAACCAGAGATTTGGCTTTGTAGCCCACCCCGTTCGGAAGGTAGCGACGAAGTGTACACAGTGAAGTGTACACAGTTTTGAAACAATATCATATAATGGTATTGCTTAGGAGGCGGGGACAATCCTCGATTCATCTCTAAAGCTTGGCCGCATATCTGGTATCCCAATAGGGATTCACTATAGTTGGCTTTTCGTGTTCGCGTGGTTCACGTACTCGCTGGCTACGAACTTCTTCCCTGATCTCTACGAAGCGTCGAATGGACAGTATTGGGCCATCGCAATTATCGCGAGCGTCGTGTTCTTTGTTTCGGTGCTGGCTCATGAGTTAGGCCATAGCAGAGTGGCGCAGGCCTACGGTATCCCGGTCAAGAGCATCACGCTCTTCTTTCTGGGCGGAGTGGCGCAGATTGCCAGGGATGCTCCGAGGCCGATGGTGGAGGGGCTTGTCGCTGTGGCCGGACCCGTCGTGAGTTTGGGCCTGGGGGGCATTTTCTTCGGGTTACATGTATTGCTCCATGGAGTAAGTGAACCGGCCAGCGCGCTGTTTTTCTATCTTGGGTATGCAAACATAGCTGTGGGTGCATTTAATCTCGTTCCCGGTTTCCCAATGGACGGTGGCCGGATCTTCAGGGCTGTGGTTTGGGGCATCAAAGGCGATCTCTTAAAAGCGACCCGTGCTGCGACAACTCTCGGTCGTGGTGTAGGGATGATTTTTATCGCTGGTGGTGTTGGGCTCTCGATCTGGGATGGCAGCTTCTTCAGTGGAATCATCCTCGTTTTTCTTGGCTTCTTCCTGATGAGCTCGGCGCAACAGAGTATGAAGCAGATGGCGATGAGACAGCGACTAATAGGTCTTCGAGTCCAAGATGTCATGACCAGTGCACCAACTATACCCCCAGGTCTCGACCTTCGCAGTCTCGTGAACAACTACATTTCGCTGAGTGGTCAACGGTTCTTTTTTGTCGGCCAAGGGGGCCAAACTACTGGTGTTTTGACCCTATTAGACATCTCAACGGTAGATCGGGATCAGTGGGCACAAACAACTGTCGGTGAATTGACAGCACCGCTGCAGGATCTCCCCCGAGTTGATGCGGACGAGTCGGCTCAAATTGCTCTTGATCTGCTACAGGAGAACAGTATCGAACGATTGCTCGTTGCTAGCGGCGAGAGCATGATCGGCTTTCTTACAGCGGAGCACATCCTCATAGCCGCGACTCGCGGCGACCGTGTCGGGGCGCTTTCATGATTGGCCGAGCTTTGTTGCATAGAGTCGATCCTGCGTGAAGCTGGCTACGTGGGTCGAGCTCCCAACCGAAAGAGAGAAAGTAGGTTGATGTGGACTACAACGCAGAGGCACTTCGGCGTCACAGGAAAAGCAAAGGCAAGATGGGTATTGTTTCCAGGATGCCCTTGGAGACGGTTGATGATCTCTCAATAGCGTATACCCCTGGGGTGGGAGCCGTCAGTCTGGCGATAGCTGAGGATCCCAGCCTCTCATACGAACTCACGAATCGCGCGAACACGGTAGCGGTCATTACGGACGGGTCAGCTGTACTTGGGCTGGGAAACATTGGTCCTGAGGCTGCGATGCCCGTGATGGAAGGGAAGGCGATTCTTTTCAAGCAACTCGCTGGGATTGATGCGATTCCCATTTGTCTATCGACCCAGGAGGACGATGAAATCGTGGAGACAGTAGAACGGCTAGCGCCGTCTTTTGGGGGGGTCAACTTGGAG
>CAZUGG010000034.1:0-11246 GCA_964619905.1 uncultured Dehalococcoidia bacterium | reverse complement strand
CTAGATCTTGGCGATCGCCCCATTGCCATCGGCTATAACGGCGAAGTTATCCACAGGGACAGTTGGGGGGAAGTGACTCTCCGAGGGGGCGACATCCTAGACATAGTGCACATGGTAGGGGGTGGCTAGCTCTGGAAAAGTCACCTGACGTCGTGGTCGTAGGCGGCGGTATTATAGGCGCCTCCATCGCCTATGAGCTCTCCAAACGGTCACTCAATATTCTAGTGCTGGAGCGTAACCTCCTGGCCTCTTGCGCAACCTACGCCTCGGCAGGAATGTTAGCCCCCGCTTCCGACAGCCTCTGCGCTAAGCCAGTAGTCGACCTCGGTTTCGAGAGCTTCGCGATGTGGCCTAATTTCGTCCGGGAGGTCGAATCGGCGAGCGGCTTCTCGATGGACTATCGCCGTCAGGGAATCTTACGCGTTGCGGCGACGCAGGATGAAGAAAGCCAACTCAAACGACAGTCCGCATGGGCATCTGAGTACGGGCTCAATCTTCGTTGGCTCAACCCCAAGGAAGCAATCGACTTAGAGCCCGAGTTGTCCCCTAAGATCCGCGGAGCCACCTTCTCCGAGACCGAACACTACGTCTCCCCGACACGGGTCGTTGAAGCACTCAAACGTGCGGCGGGGGAGATCGGTGCCGAATTTCGGGAAAACACGCCGGTTTCAAGCCTCTCTAAACGGAACGGGGAAGTGGGTGGTGTGCGCACACATGACGAGGAGATATTTGCCGACAAGGTCGTCCTGTCAACGGGCGCCTGGGGATGCGAAGCTGGCGGGTGGCTAGGTATGGAGGTTCCCGTTCGTCCCGTTCGAGGTCAGGTCGCGATACTCAACGCGCTCCCGAAGCCACTGCATCACACGGTGATGCGTGGCAACACATCCTACGGCGTGCCCAAAAGCGATGGTTCGACGCTCATCGGGACCACTCGAGAGCACGACCGTGGTTATACCCAGAAGGCAACGGTCGCTGGCTTGGCCTCGTTCTTTAACAGCGTAACCGAACTCTTGCCAAGCGTGGGCAAGGCTAGTGTCAACCACACTCGGTCAGGGCTACGGCCCTGGTGCGGAGACGACCTGCCAGTGATCGGACCTGCGCCCGCGTCGGAGAACGTGATCTTCGCCACAGGGCACTACGCCAGCGGGGTTCTACTTGCCCCAATCACCGCTCGGATCGTAGCCGACGTAATCACCAAAGGCGCGAGCGATCTTGGCCCCGTGGCTGCAACTAGATTCGCAAAAGGTGCAGCATGAGGCGTTTCAGCAAACGGTTGGACCTTAGCGTTTACGTCGTCACCGACCCTAACCTGTCGAATGGGCGGAGCCACGAGGAGGTAGCCTCAGCTGCCTACGCGGGCGGGGCAGGGGTGGTTCAATTGCGCGACAAGGGTGCCAGCACAACCACACTCTATGAAATAGGACTCCGCATGCAAGAGATAGCTAAACAAGCCGGGGCACTGTTGGTGATCAATGACCGTGTGGACGTAGCCCAGGCTACTGACGCTGGAGGGCTCCATCTCGGCCAAGATGATATGCCAATCAGGACAGCACGCGAGTTGCTCGGCAGGCACTCCGTTTTGGGGGTCTCCGTAGAGAACGCAGATCAGGCCGAAGAGGCGGAACGCGACGGAGCCTCGTATGTCGCCATTGGCCCCATATACGAGGCTCGTAGCTCCAAAGCCGACGCCGGACCCCCTGTGGGCCCCGACGCGGTAGCCACTATCAGGCAACGTACTAATCTCCCCGTCATAGCCATCGGCGGAATCAAGCACGAGAACGTGCAGGAGGTTATCTCAGCCGGTGCGGCGGGCGTAGCTGTCATCACGGCAATCGTCAATGCCGACGACATCACGGAGGCTACAAGACGCATGCACAAACTCATCGACGAGGCTCGGCGTCATTGAGTCACGCCAAGTCCAAGGCAACAACCATCGGTGAACTTGGGGAGTTCGGCGTTATCGACCGCATCCAGCGCATGCTCGGCGATGCACATGGGGTCGTGTTAGGCATCGGCGACGACGCCGCCGCAATTCGCCCCACACCTGGCAAGCTGCTCCTAGCCACCTGCGATATCCAGATAGAAGGTCGCCATTTCGTTAAAGCGCATATGTCGCCTGAACAACTGGGCCGACGCTCTGCCGCAGTTAATCTCAGCGACATTGCCGCCATGGGAGGGCAGCCCACCACCGCTCTCGTTTCCTTAGCCCTCCCCAACCACACAGAGGCACGCTGGGTTGAGCAGTTTTACATGGGCTTGCGACAGGCGCTCGAAGCTCATGGCGCGTCGATCATAGGCGGCAATCTCTCGGGCGGCTACTCAGGCATCGTTGTCGATATCACTCTCCATGGTGAGATAGACGAACCTTCCATGCTTCGGCGTTCGGGAGCTACAGTCGGCGACGCGATCCTAGTGACAGGACAACTAGGATCATCTGCGATTGGGCGACAGGCCATTCGGGCTGCCCTGCCCACCGCCGGGGCGGCTGGGGAACCAATCCGCGCCCATCTCGAGCCAAAAGCGCGGGTTCAAGAAGGTCAAGTGATAGCGAATTCACGGCTTGCTAGCGCGATGATTGACCTAAGCGACGGTCTCTTGGCAGACCTCAGTCACATGTGCCAAGCCAGCGGGGTGGGAGCAAGGGTCTTCTTGAGTCAACTTCCTATCTCTCGCGACACGATACAAGTGGCCAAGGATCTAAACATCAAGCCCGTAGAGGCAGCCTTGCATGGGGGGGAAGACTATGAACTCATCTTGGCTTGCAAAGGGACGGCTGCAGACCGTCTCATCGGGGCCGTCCAGAGCGACACTGGAACGCCACTGACCGTTTTCGGCGAAATAATTGACGAACCCGGCTTGCGCCTTGTGCTGCCCGATGGAACAGAGCATG
Organism: uncultured Dehalococcoidia bacterium; assembly: GCA_964619905.1. GTDB lineage: Bacteria > Chloroflexota > Dehalococcoidia > SHYB01 > SHYB01 > DAOUKH01. The sequence continues at coordinate 8,356 of CAZUGG010000034.1, read as the reverse complement.
CTGCCTTGCCAACAGGGTGGGATCACTTCATGGAACATACTTCGTGACTCGCACTGCGGCAATCACCAGAGCACTAACCATCGCTGGTTCTGACAGCGGTGGTGGCGCCGGAATCCAGGCAGACCTCAAAACATTCACAGCTTTCCGAGTTTTCGGCATGTCCGTAGTGACCGCGGTGACCGCCCAGAACACTCTTGGCGTCCAGGCCGCCCACGAACTTCCCTTGGATCTAATCGAAGCCCAGCTATGCAGCGTCACCTCCGATATAGGCGTCGACGCTGTCAAAACGGGCATGCTTTCCTCGGCAGCACTGGTGCACCGGATTTCTGATTTGCTCGGGGATCTACGACTGTCCAATCTGGTGGTTGATCCTGTGATGATTGCCAAGGGGGGTCATCAGCTCCTTTCCGAGAACGCGGTTTCAGCAGTACGAAACCGACTTATCCCGCTGGCCAAGGTGGTCACCCCCAACCTCCATGAGGCGGCCGTGCTCGCAGACCGCCCCGTCAACACCCTTGAAGATATGCAGGCCGTCGCACGAGAACTTTGGACCGGAGGCGATCAGATGATCGTGATCAAGGGCGGCCATCTTGAGCGTACTAATGAAGCTGTTGACGTCACCTTCGACGGGAAGATTCTCCATCACCTTTCCTCGACCCGAACGGCTACGTCCAATACCCATGGCACCGGTTGCACCTTCTCGGCAGCAATCGCGGCTAGTCTGGCACAGGGGCTCTCAACGCTCCCTGCAGTAAGGAAGGCCAAGTCTTACGTCAGTGCAGCAATCCGGCAGTCGCTACAGCTAGGCGCTGGGCACGGCCCCACTCAACAAATGGTGGATGTAAGCAGCCCTTGGTCAGAGGACCTCGGCCTATGACTCGCGCGGGCGTCCACGCACTCGGGATAAGCAAGTCCTTCAAGCAAGAAGGGCCACTGACAGTGCTACACAACGTCGACCTGGAAGCTGCCCCGGGTGAGTTCGTGAGCATCGTGGGGCCGAGCGGCTGCGGTAAGAGTACCCTCTGCAACATCATTTCGGGGGTAGTGCGCCCAGACGCGGGCCGCGTCACCATCGACAACGAAGACGCGGTGGGCCGTGTCGGGCTTGTCGGCTACATGCCACAAAAGGATCTGCTGCTTCCTTGGCGCACAGTTTTAGACAACGTCGTGCTTGGGCTCGACGTCGCCGGAGTTCCTCGTCACAAAGCTCGAGCCCAGGCCGCTCCCCTTTTCAAGGTATTCGGCCTGGAAGGATTCGAGTCTTCCTATCCCTACTCCTTGTCCGGAGGTATGAGACAGCGCGCCGCATTCATGCGCACAGCTATGTCTAAGAAGAACACTTTGATCCTCGATGAACCTTTCGGCGCTCTCGACGCGCTGACGCGCTCGTCAATGCAAGAGTGGCTTCTTGACGTGTGGGCAAAGCTAGAACAGACCATCATCCTCGTCACACATGACGTAGAGGAAGCAGTCCTCCTCTCCGACCGGGTCTATATGATGTCCAGCCGTCCCGGGGAAATCAGAGCCGAACTCGTGATTGATCTTCCGAGGCCCAGATCCTACGAGCTTCTGGGAGACCCAAAGTTCGTTGCCATCAAGCTCGACATTCTAAGGCGCCTACGAATGACCAACGACGCAGTGGCGGGCACAACGTGATTACCCTGAAACAAGCCTTGGAGCCTCCCAAAGATCTGGCTCGCACAGATCGTAGGCAAACTAGGTCGGTGGGTACTAACGCCAACCATTACCTAGCGTCAGTCATCCTTGCACTGCTCGCGCTAATGGTCTGGCAAGCCGTGGCTTTCTTCAGTTCGATCCAGGATTGGCTGCTACCCACGCCAACCGAGGTCCTCGAGACGTTAGTCCACGACTTGAATCTTATCAGCCGCCATGCATGGGTAACGGCAAAGGAGGCGCTCATCGGATTCGGCATCGCCTTGTTAGTCGGATTCGGCATCGCCGTTGCGATTGCCCATTCGTCGATCCTTGAACGCGCACTTTACCCCTACGTCATCGCCTCTCAGGCGATACCCATCATAGCTATAGCGCCGGTTCTCGTGGTTTGGTTCGGATTTGGGCTTGTGCCGAAGGTCATCGTAATAGTCTTAATCACCTTCTTCCCTATCGCTATTAACACAATTGATGGATTGCGGCGTGTCGACCCTGAGATGCTCACCCTCTTGCACACGATGGGGGCATCCCCTTGGCAAATATTCCGTCTAGTTCGTCTTCCCTCAGCGTTGCCCTTATTCTTCACTGGCGCCAAGATGGCGGCCGCCGTGGCCATCATAGGCGCGATCTTGGGCGAGTGGGTTGGGGCCGCGGAGGGACTCGGCTTTTTGATCACCCGTTCATCAGCACAGTTCCTCACAGCTCGAGTCTTCGCCTCAATCGCCGTGCTCTGCGTCATGGGTATCGTCTTGTTTTACAGTGTATCTCGTGTTGAGCGTTGGGCCGTCCCATGGGCACACCGAGCTGAGCAACTCCACGCCCCTGATATGTAAGGAGAAACGAATGTCTTTTCGAATTCCTAGCCCCAGGCAGTTAGCTGTGACTCTGGTCGCACTCCTCACCTTAGTGATCGCCACCACCGCATGCAGTAACGGTGGTGAAAAGACGTTCGACCAGTTGGTGGTCGCCCTAGATTGGTACCCCAACGCGGACCACGCGGGGATCTATGCGGCGCTGGCAAAGGGCTATTTTGCAGAAGAGGGTTTGGCCGTAATCCTTCAGGTTCCTGCAAACCCCGAGGATCCCCCCAAGTTTGTAGCAACGGATCAGGTCGATGTTGCGATCAGCTATCAACCTGATGTGATTCAGGCAAAGGCTCAAGGAATCCCCATCACTGCTATCGGAGCCATTGTTCCGGTTCCTCTCAACTCAATCCAGACCCTTCAGACATCAGGGCTAACTCAGCCCGGGCACCTTGCCGGTAAGCGCATCGGGTATCCTGGCATTCCTAGCAACGAGGTGTACCTTGAAACAATCCTCAGAGGAGCTGGAGTCGACCCCTCAAGCGTCGAGTTGATCAATGTGGGCTTCGACCTCGGACCAGCTTTGAGAGCAGGGCGCGTAGACGCCACAATCGGAACATACTGGAACGTTGAAGCGGTACAAGCCGATATGCTTGGTTTCCCCGTCAATGTGCTGCACCTCGAAGACTATGGTGTTCCCGCATACGACGAACTCGTCTTTATCGCGAGCGAAACTGGGGTCGAAAAGAAGTCCGACAAACTCAGACGGTTCCTTCGGGCAGTCTCCCGCGGCCACAGCTATACCATCGAGAACCCCGAAGCCGCCATCGACGCTGTCGCAGACGCTAACCCTGAAATGGAGCGTGAATTGATTGCCCGTGGAGTCGGGCTGCTTGTAGAAGTGTGGAGCCGATCTGGCAAGTTTGGCCTCATGAGCCAGCCACGCTGGGAGGAGTTCGTAACCTTCCTGCGCGATAACAGCCTTCTTGATAGTGAGATCAACTTCGATACTCTTCTTACCAACAAATTTGTCCCGGCGAGCTAAACCGGGGGATCCGACAAAATCAAAACGTTCCTTCGCTGACTTACCCGTGACTAGGAGTTCCTTCGTTGCCGGCGCTGCCACGATTGTCGTTAGCACAATTGTCGTCGTCGCCTGCTCGATCGTCGACACAAAACCGACTGTCTCATCATCTCCAGCAATATTGGGCGAAGCCACATCAGCAACCACAGCGGCCACTGTTACGCCACATACCCCAACCCCGGGCACCAGGTCTGCCACAACCCTAGTTCCCCCAGATGATCCAGGCACCCGCCCAATCATTACGATTGGTGACGTCGCTTTTGCCACAGAGTTGGCTCTCACTGCGGCGGAACAGAGCCGTGGTCTCTCTGGACGTGAGCAGATGGAGCCCCAAACCGGGATGCTCTTCCCCATGAACTCCGATGCCATAGCAGCATTCTGGATGCGTGGCATGCTGATCTCCCTGGACTTCGTATGGATTGGCTCCGACTGCACCGTCTCTGACCTGACCGAGATGGTACCCCCACCGGAGGAGCCTGAGCAGACAAGCGGATTGCCCATTTACTCACCCGCCGTGCCCATTCGATACGTCTTCGAGGTCAACGCGGGTGAGGTCGAGGAGCATGGGATCGAGATTGGGGATCGAGTTCGGTTCACCAACCTCGCCTTCGCCTCTAAATGTGCCCCCTGACCTCGAATGTTCGATCGACAGGGAGCGCCCTTAGCCAACGACGGGTTCACGTTCTTCGGAACGTAAGTTAGGACGAGACATTTGAACTGACGCTTCGGCATCAGCCTATGACCTGCAGTTGACCTTCCCCTCAGTCCAACCTAGGCTGCCGTCGGACTAGATGGAGGTGTCCATGCCAATCGCCCTGAAGACCTACACTAACCCAAAGAAGACCGCCATCCTGGTCTGCGACTCGGACAACTACCACCTCGCCAAGAGCGGCCCTGTAGCCATCCCTGAGCTTCGCGATATCGCATTCCAACGAGGAATCATCCCTAAAATGGCTGCGTTGAACGACGCGGCCCGCCATGCGGGGGGCAAGATATTCTACAGACGCATGCTGCGTTGGCCGAACAGCGCGGGCGCAATTCACAACACGCCTATGGCAAGGGCTCTGGCCAAAACTAACAGCGCTGACCTGACGCTCGGATCTAAGTCCCTAGAAATTATCCCGGATCTCGCTCCCCAACCAGGCGATTTCTTCTACGAGATCTCTCATGGAGCAATGACCTCTTTCCACGACTCAGGGCTCGACAGCCTATTGCGGAACATGGGAATCGAGACAGTGATCCCGATAGGAGTATCCATCAACGTGGCAATCGTGGGCGCGACGATCGAAGCAGTGAACCGCAACTACAAATGCATTGTACCTATGGACTGTGTCTCAGGTGTCCCTGCCGACTACGGCGATGCGGTGCTGCAGCACACAATCCGCGCCCTAGCAATTGTGACAAGCTCAGAACAGATCGCGAGCGCCTGGAACGCAGGCTGACACTGTCCCTAGGTGCGAGTCGTTGGACCTCGGCGTTGAACGGGAACGAGGCAGTCAACGGCGTCAATATCGACGCGTCTATGGCCGTACCGCCCGAATCGTAGCTGCCCACTAGGCCCCATCTCCCCATACTCTATTTGCACCACAATTGATGGGTCGCACCAGTAGAGTAACTCGCGGAGCGGTGGTGCCTCGAAAAATGGAGACTCGTCGGTCTGGGATCCAGACAAAAGCGCCTGCAAATTGATTCGATCCTTCTTACTGAATCCCCCGGATACACTACCGAGATAGCGCAACCTGTCGCCCTCATAAGCCCCTACGAGCAGTGCTTCAAATGGCTCCTTCGCCGCGGCGGCCCCCATAGTGAAGCCCCCCACGACGACCTCGGCGGTCCGCCGGTCGCTAATGTCAAGCCAATGCTTACTGATAACCCCCATCTCATAGCGGCTGGTCTTTGACTTGGCCAGCATCCCTTCGGCCCCTAACGCACAGGCCGCCTCGAAGAAGACCGTGCCCTCCGCCTCATGGTGATAGGACTCTTGGACCGAGTCGTCGGCCGAAATCATCTCTTTTAACATAAGTTTGCGCTTCACCAGAGGGAGCGTTGTGACCGGCCGGTAACCGTGGTAAAGCACGTCATTAACATATAGAACCGGGGGGTCTAGTCCGGCCTTTTCCGTACCGCCAGACAGGAGCATCATGGCTCGCAATGGGTCGGGCCTACCAGCTCCATCACGAAATACTATCTCCCCATCCAGAACAATGCCATCCATCGCTACAACCTTGCTGAGCCGCCTAGCCAGCTGCGGAATGCAGTGGGTGATATCTCGACCACTGATCGTGGTGAAAGAGACACGACGCCGAGCGATGCGAGCCACCACCCTAACACCACCCCATTTAGCCTCGAAGATGTACCGCGGGGAATCAAAGGGCTCGGGCGCAAGCACAGCCCGCATCGGTGAGAGGCGCTCAGGAACGCCGCCGATCGGGAAGGCTAACTGTCTGGCAGGGACGGATGGCAAAGCTATCAAGTAATCACTTCATGAGCTTCGGGGTTCGAGACCGCCCCTCTCGAATCCGGAAGGCGCCCAAAGTATGCCACCATGATCCCGGTTACGGAAGGGGGCCCACCACTCGGTTTTGCGTCAACTCCCAGCAAACGTATGTCAGTCGACGTCACGTACCCTAACGTCGACATGCTGAATCGGTTCAGATCCCGGACGAGACGAAGGATGCACGAACTTGGGTCGGCCAGTTCGGAGTCCCTGCCTTACCGCGAAGAGGCTAACGCCGGCGACTGCGATGAATACGACCCCGTAGAGCATCACTAACACCAAGTAAAGGGGCACCAGCATAAGGCCGCTGATTACGCCAACTACTGGCAATCCTCTGGCAAGTGATCTGATTGCATTGAGCGCACCCAACGACGAGACGAAGAGGCCTGTTAGCGTCAATCCAACGGCTACCAGGGCCTGCAACAAAGGCCACCAGATTAAGCGGGCCCCCCGTTTACCCCGCCGCGGGTCTAGAGTTGTCATCCAAAGGCCATGCTAGCCGGCATCAGGCCCGAACCAAGGGTCGGGGAGTTCAGTTCTTGGAACCCCAGCAACTCTAGAGTCTCGCAAGCCGGGGAATGCGCCCACAATCGCATGATCTGGGCGGCCCCAAGATCGCCGAGTCCGCCCATTCCGCTTAGCAATGTATCTCTTCCGAAGCGCCGGCGTAACAAGCTTGCGAGGATCAACGTTGCGGCCGCCGTCGGGATTGACGTGGCTTCTGATCCACTCGGTACCTGGTCGCCTCCTCGGACACCACAGCTACGCTTACCTTCTCGCCCTTTCCAGGGACATGAACGTCATCATCAAGAACCATAGCTCGGCGTAGGTCCACCACCTGGTCACGAAGCGCCGCTGCTTTTTCAAACTCGAGGTCACGGGCCGCCTTTTTCATGCGCCGTTCAAGATCCTTAATCAACCGTGCCGCCTCTTCTCGAGGCATCTCCCGCATTGTGACATATGGGACCTGCTCTTCGGCAATCGCCCGAACCCGTTCGGTGATGTCCTTAATCGATTTCTTGATGCCTTGGGGAACGATACCCCACTCTTGATTGTGATCTTCCTGGATTTTCCGCCTGCGATCCGTCTCGCTGATGGCTAAGCGCATCGATTCGGTGACGGTGTCCGCATACATGATGACATGGCCATCTTCGTGCCGAGCGGCGCGGCCAATCGTTTGGATCAACGCACTCCCCGAACGCAAATACCCTTCCTTGTCCGCATCTAGGATTGCTACGAGGCTGACTTCCGGTAGATCGAGCCCTTCGCGAAGCAAGTTGATGCCCACGACAACGTCGTACACACCGAGGCGTAGATCACGCAGTATCTCGCTACGCTCGAGAGTGTCGATCTCCGAGTGTAGGTACTGCGTCTTCACTCCCATCTCTTTGAGGTAGTCGGCAAGCTCCTCCGCCATGCGCTTGGTGAGAGTGGTTATGAGCCCCCGTTCCCGGCGTTCTACTCTTATTTGAACCTCCTGCATAAGATCGTCAATCTGCCCTTGCGTCGGCTTAACGTCGATGGTGGGATCGATCAGTCCGGTTGGGCGAATCACCTGCTCCACAACATGCTGGCTAATCTCTAACTCATACGGGGCCGGAGTCGCCGACACGAAAACAGCCTGGCGTAGATTCTCATCGAACTCCTCATAATTCAGAGGCCGGTTGTCCAAGGCAGATGGCAGCCGAAAACCGAAGTCAACGAGAGTGTTCTTCCGAGATTGGTCGCCGTGATACATGCCACGGATCTGGGGCACCGTCATGTGCGACTCGTCGATGAACAGAAGGAAGTCTTCAGGGAAATAATCAAGGAGTGTCGAGGGGCGACTCCCTGCTTGGCGACGGGCCAAGTGTCGTGAATAGTTCTCGACGCCCGAGCAATAGCCGCTCTCCCGAAGCATCTCCAGGTCGTACTTGGTACGCTGTTCTAGTCGAGCGGCTTCCAGTACTTTGCCTTGTTCATCCAACTCGGCAAGACGTTCTTCCAGCTCCGCCTCCACATCTAGAATTGCCGTAGCCAACTTGTCCGCCGGAGTCACGAAGTGTTTCGCCGGGTAAATCTCGACTGACTCGCGATCACCGAGGATTTCACCAGTCAGTGGCTCGAGTTCAGTTATACGCTCTACCTCATCCCCCCAGAATTCGATCCGCAGTGCCAGGTCTTCATAGGCAGGCTGGATTTCGAGGGTATCGCCTCGTACACGGACCCGCCCACGCGTGGGGTCGACGTCGTTCCTCGCGTACTGCATGTCTACGACCTGCCTCAGTACCTTGTTCCGCCGCGCAGGTTCGCCCCGTTTAA
>CAZUGG010000033.1:0-8395 GCA_964619905.1 uncultured Dehalococcoidia bacterium | reverse complement strand
CGAAACCTAATGGCTGACTAAGTAATGCTTTCGTGGCACATTTAGGTCACGCCGACCGATTCTATAATGGACAAAGGAGATCTCATTGAGAATCCCGAAAGGAGCAAAAGTGGTGCCTGTTGATCACGAGCCTGAAGAAGGAAATGGGTTGCGGCTACTAGCACACCATGATCTAAACGGCTTTGGAAATGGTGGGGAAGGGATGGCTCTCCAGGTAGCTCCTGATGGTAGGAGGATTCTCTACATTGCACTTGATAGCTCACCGATGGATTGGACCGCCGTAGACGTGAGTGATCCCGCTAGCCCTGCGGTAGTTCTTCAAACGAGATTGCAGCATCGCCAGATGCGTTCCAATTCACTGGCTTTAGTGGACGACCTTTTACTAGTTGCATATCAGACGGCGAAGCCGGGCATGGGACCAGCAGGCGTTGGTTTATATGATGTACGCAACCCTGAGACACCAAAGCCTGTCTCGTTTTTCGACACCTCGGGAACCCACTCTCGCGGTGCCCACTTTGTATGGTGCGTAGATGGACACTACGCACATATTTCCACCGGGTCTTCAGACTTCGAGCCAAATAATCCCTTAGACGACCAGTTCTACATGATCGTCGACGTTTCACAACCGTCGCGTCCCGTTGAGGCTGGTCGGTGGTGGCTTCCTGACACACGACAGGGAGATACAGAAGATCCTCCTTTGCGCCATACTACGCTTGACGGGGGCTTTCGCCTCCACAACGCGAATGTTTATCCTCAGCGACCAAACCGGGCGTATTTAGGCTACATTGACGCAGGCGTAATCATTTTGGATATAACTGATGTTGCCCGACCTACGTTGGTGAGTAGGGTCGATCATCACCCGCCATTCTCTGGTTTCACGCACACGGTGCTTCCACTTTTCGAGAGAGGGTTGCTCGTGGTGACCGACGAGGCTATTACTGAAGACTGTAGCGATCATCCCAAACTTGTCTGGATGATCGATGCGAGAGAAGAGATGAACCCGGTTATGGTTGGGACACTTCCTCTTCCATCAGCAAAAGTGTATTGCGGAAAACCCGGCCGTTTCGGCGCGCACAACATACACGAAAATCCACCTGTTCCCACAGCTTGGCACTCGGAGGACCTCATCGTGGGGTCGTACTTTAACGCGGGTGTTAGGATCCATTCGATAAGTGATGCATTTCGCCCGGAGGAAGTCGCCTCGTTCGTCCCTAAAGCTCCTGAATCAGGAACTGGAGTAAACATCAATGATGTCTATGTGGATGAAAAGGGTATCGTCTATGCCCTAGAGCGGAGCTGGGGTGGTCTGTTTGTCCTCGAAATGGAATTGTGAGAACCAACTGTTGTTCGTTACGGACTCTGCGCTCGGCTGACCGTTGCCGATCACGGGTGTTCTATAGGTTCAAGTCCCCTCAACTCAGACGACTCGCTCCGCAAGTTACTGTTGCCGTTGGACGTCGTTGACTGGTTGAAACGACCCTGCAGAATACAGTGGATCCTGGGAAAGAGGTGGCCTTCGAGCAAAAGACCCACTGGGCAACCGGACCAAGGTCACGAGTACAAAGTTGAAGTCAAAGGTGGTGCCGAGGGCGCGACTCGAACGCGCACGGGCGTTAGCCCACTACCCCCTCAAGATAGCGTGTCTACCTGTTACAACACCTCGGCATGACCGAACTCGTCAGGATCGACTGGGTTAGAGATCCCCAGTGAGGGTGCGCTCCAACAGAGCAGCTTAATAATATTGGCCTCCTGAAACACGTGTCAATGCCGACGTGCCAGACAGACGCTTGTCTATACCGCACTGATGCAAAATGGCGATGGCTTGTTTCGCAGATTTCGACCCCTCCTGTACAACCACGGCGCTTGACCAGAGAATGTTCGCTGCTATCGGCAGGGCAACGTCTCGCTGCAGGCCTAATAAAAAGGAGCTCGGATGATCTACTACCAGGACATTGTTCAAGCAGAGCCGGGGATGATGGCAGATTACTTGAAAGTCTTCGGAGAACAGGCGCTCCCGGCCCTGCTTGATCGGGGCAACCATCCGATAGGTATGTATCGGGTTGTACCGGGTACGGGCACCTATAACGAGGTTATCTTTATCAACGGGATCGAGAGTTGGAGCAAATGGGGCAAGGATGTGCTGACCACGGAAGGCCACCCCGTCAAAGAGGAGTGGCATGCTGGAATACGGCAGTGGGCCGAATCAGCCTTTGACTATCGCAAGAGCTGGGTCAAGAACTTCTACCGGAAGGCTGCGTTTACTCCCTCATATGAACAGCTACAGAAGAGGGAGAAAAAGGGTTCTACATTTGTGCACACCATGTACCGGGTCTCGCCGGGACGCCTAGACTCTTACCTTCGCTTTTACGAGGAACGTCTATTGCCCGTCTACCATTCTTTTGGCCTAGAGATGATAGGTCTTTGGTATATCTTCCCGGGTACTGGCCCAAGCAACCAGGTCTTTGAGTTGAAGGCTGTGGAGCGTTGGGACGATTGGGAACGTGTAGTGGAAGCGCAGTCGACGGACAAAGCCTTCTCGAGAGTGTTGTCAGAGGCACTTGAATACCGAGGCCAATGGGAGGATAGGATCCTACTACCGGCTCCGTGGGCGATGGTCCAGTAGCGATTTGCTAGCGGTCGTTAGTCAGCAATTGATTCGTTCGGCGTGGGCGTGATATCAGCATCGACATCTAAGCCGAAGAACTCGCAAGGGTTTTCGACGAGGATCTGCCTTCGTAACTCCTCGCTTTGGTTGTCGAAGATCTCATCGAGCCAGGCTTGCGACTCCGGGAAGGATCCGACGGAGTGGGGGAAATCGGATCCCCACATCAGAATCTCAGTCGGGACGACGTTTCGGAGCTTCAGGGCCAGGGGATCCCTAATGAAACTGAAGCGGCAATGCTTGAAAATATATTCGCTTGGCAGCATTTCCAAAGGGCCATACCAGTGCTTAAAGATTCGGTAGTTGTCGTCCATAAACCAAATAAGGCTTGATAGCCAGCTAGCGTTTGTTTCAGCGAAATAGAAACGTAGGTCAGGGAAACGGTCGAAGACTCCTGACGCGATCAACTGAGCAATGCAATAGAGTGGCTTAAAGCCGTTGGTCCTTTGAATCAGGGAAACGGCGTAACCTAAGGAACCAGTGCCGGCTCCCCCTCCATAATCTGGTGGCGAGGGGTAACCGAAATTACCGTGCGGCGACAGTCGCATGTCCAGTTCAAGAGCCGTTGCCCAGAATTCGTCATCCTCCCGCTGGGGAGCACCGCCTCCATTGGGGAATTGTTGGAGGGAAACACTCTTGAGACCAATCTCGCTGCAGCGTTTTAGTTCCAATAATGCTTGGTTAAGGCCCTTGACGGGGACGACGCCATTACCAATAAGCCGATCTGGGGCGACAGCGCAGTAGTCTTGGGCAAGGAAGGTGTTGTAGGCCTGGACCATTGAAAGGTAGACATCTGGGTCTGAGACACCAGTGAGGAGTTTGCTCGCGAACACCGGGGGGAATAGCACTTCGCAATCGATTCCGTCCCGGTCTTGCTCTTTAAGTCGCTGTACGGCTGGTCCCGCTCCGGTGGCTGGGTGCCCGTCCTCGCCGAAGTAGGTATCATTGCGGAACTTAATTGGCTTACCTGCTGTGATATTTTGCCCGTTGTGGAGCAGTGGCATTCCTTCAATTAGCCAACCTTCGCCACCTTCTGGAAGTGCGACCAGTCGGGGAGCTCGGTCTCTCCACTTCTTCGGTACGTATTTAACGAAGGTGTCCGGCGGTGTTTCCACATGACCGTCGGCTGATATAACTTGGTAGTGGCGGCCCATACCCAACTCCTGCTGAACTAGTTTGGTGTAGCCGTGATTGGCTTGTTCACATCCAAGTCGAAGAACTTTGCGGGAACCTCGAGCAGGATTTTGCGCTTCAAATCCTCAGAAACGTCAGCCATGGCGGTGTCGATGAACTCCGCACTCTTGGGGAACGATCCGACGGAGTGAGGGAAGTCCGATCCCCACATTATTCGATCCCACGGAATAAGGTGTTGCATCTGGAAAATCATTGGGTCTCGTACGATCCCGAAGTAAAAATGCTTCTTCACGTATTCGCTCGGCAACATCTGCAGTTCCTTGTTGAACCAATCCTTGAATAGCCCGTAGTTGTCATCCATGAAGAATAAGCTGAATGGGAGCCAACTGGCGTTGGTTTCTGCAAAGTACATTTCAAGGTCAGGGTAACGGTCGAGTACACCGGCTGCGATAAGTTGCGCCATGCAATAAACCGGGGCGTGCGATCCCGCGCGCTGGCAGAGAGAGGAAGCCCAGGGCTGGCTTCCGGTTCCGCGGCCGGCGCCTCCGGCCACAGGGGCTCTAATGTCACCAAAGCCGAAGTGGGGTGAGAGCTTCATTCCGATGTCCAGTGCTGTCTCCCAGAACTCGTTGTCCTCGTCTGTGGGCGAACCGGTGCCGTTGGGAAATTGATAGAAATCGACTGATTTAATGCCAAGCTCCCTGACTCTCTTGAGTTCCAGGATTGCGTGGTCGATTCCCGACACTGGGATCACAGCGTTGCCAATGAGGCGGTCAGGGGCAACGGCGTTAAAATCCTGGGCTAGGAAAGTGTTGTAGGCCTGGATCATGGAGAAGTAGACGTCTCGGTCGACGATGCCTTCCAAAAACCGGGATGCGAATACGGGGGGAAATAGAATCTCGGCGTCGACGCCGTCCTCGTCCTGTTCCTGCAGGCGCTGCGCCGCGGAACCGGCGCCGGTGGCAGGGCTCCCGTCCTCGTTGTAGTAGGACATGCCGCGGAATCTGATTGGCTTGCCAGCGACTATGTTTTGGCCGTTGTGAAGAAGCGGTTGTCCTTCCACAAGCCAGCCTTCGCCTCCATCAGGCAACTCAATCAAGCGAGGAGCCCGGTCGCGCCACTTTTCCGGCACGTATTTGACCCAAGTTTCGGGCGGAGTTTCAACGTGGCCATCTCCTGATATCACCTTGTAAAACCGGTCAGTCATCCGATGCCTCCTCGGGGGTGTTCAACCCAAAGCCGGGACATTGTGGCGCGGCCTTCTACTCGGTGTCAACGGAAGGCGCAGAGTAGATACTGGGGGAGATCAGAACCAACGGGCGCATGCCACGCTCTTATATCGACCGCTGAGGCGAGCTGGGAGCTTGGCCGCTAGTGTTTACCAACCTAGCATGATTCTGGATACGGGTGCGGCTGAGAGAAGACACCAAGTGAGGCAGCAGCAAGGGTTCTGGTCCGGTTGACACTCTAGGGGAGCCCACATAGCATTGCGGCTTCCCAAGCCTGTACGAATCGAGAGGTACGACCATGAGTAAGACGTTAGAAGGCAAAGTGGCTGTCGTTACGGGCTCAGGGGGTGGCATTGGGCGCGCCACCGCGGTCTTGATGGCCTCCGAAGGCGCAAAAGTGGTGGTGAACGACATTGGAGCCCCTCCAAGTGGTGTTGGGGGTGGACCGATGATGGCAGACGAAACGGTGGGACTTATAAAGGCTGCCGGCGGTGAGGCGGTAGCCAACTACGACTCCGTTGCTACCATGGACGGCGCTTCCGGGATAATCGGTGCAGCAATTGACTCGTTCGGACGCATTGATTGCCTTGTGAATAACGCAGGGAACACACGAGTCAACATGATTTGGGACATGCCAGAAGAGGATTTTGACGCCGTAGTTGCGACGCATCTAAAAGGCACATTCTGTACGGTTAAGGCGGCTATTCACCACATGATCAAGCAGAGGAGCGGGAGCATAGTGAATGTAGCTTCCGGCATGGGAATAGAGGGTGGGACAGGGGTCTCCAACTACAGCGCAGCGAAGGGTGGAATCTTGGGATTTACCGCCACTTTGTGTCTCGAACTTGGTGTATACGGCCTTCGAGTGAACGCGCTCTGCCCTTCAGCAACAAGCCGAATGCGGACCGCGGGGGAGGAGTGGAGAAAGAACTACCGGCTCAAGGTGCCGCAACGGCTGCGCAGCGGTCTTCGAGGCCCCAGAGAACCGAGTCAGGTTGCTTCTCTAATTGCATACCTCGCTCGTGACGAGGCCCAAGACATAAACGGGCAGGTATTCTTCGCAGGTTCGGAGATGGTCGGAATCTATCCTCGTTGGAACATGGGAGCGACGGCATATAAAGAAGGCGGTGAATGGACACAGGAAGAGCTCGCCCGACTAGTGCCGGGGCAGCTTCTCGCTGGAACACAGAACCCATCACCGTCTCAGGACGAACCTATCGTGTGGCCCTGGCTTCGACCATAGCGTTATTGACACCTCAAAGAGGTTTTGATTAAGGTCACTCTGCCATGGTAAAGAAGGCTAGCCGGGTCGAAGTGGACGACACGCCGGAGGCGGTGACAAGCTATCTGCGTCAACGTCGCATGACCGATGGTCTTCCTGTAGTCCCGCCGACCGAAGCCCGCGTTGCGGCGATGATTGATGCTAGCGGCTTTGATGCCGAACACGTTGTCGGGGAGCTCGCGCCACTTAATTCCCCCGCAAGTGTAGAAAAGATCGCGATCAATGCCGTCATGGCTGGGTGTGAACCCAGCTATATGCCGGCCCTGATCGCGACCTTGGACGCGTTTATGGACCCCAAGATGAATGCCCATGGCATTCAGACTACGACAAACCCGGTAGGGCCGATGATTATGTTCAATGGTCCGATTCGAGACCAAATTGGCATTAATTACGACTCAGGTTGCTTCGGGCCAGGCACCCAGGCCAATGCCACTATTGGCAGAGCTCTGAGACTCATGCTGATCAACATTGGTGGTGCCACGCACGGTGATGTGGATAAGGCGCCGTTGGGGTGGCCCGGTAAGTTCACGTCAGTCTGCTTCGGCGAGAACGAAGAGGAATCGCCATGGCAGCCATTCCATGTCGACAGGGGTTTCGAATCCGGCGACAGTACGGTCACGATCATCCCGATCAATGGGATGTGGCCGATCACAGAGATGAGCCCCGAGAAAGAGCAAGTGTTGCACCACGTTACTTTTGGCATGGCAGTGAGTGGTCATGCTGCGACCGAACAGTTACCCGAGGGCTTTGAGTCGGTACTGATAATGAGCCCTGTGATCGCCAAAATGGTGTCGGAGGTGATGCCGGATAAAGAGGCGCTCCGGCGTCACATATTTGAAAATGCGCGGGTCCCTCTCTACTTCCACCCTCCCTACCGGCACGAGCCCGCCAAAAAACGCATGGCCGAACTTGGAATTGTATGGGATGGGAAAGGGGTACCGATTACGCTTAACGAGCGAAGGGTTCTCATTATTTGTGCAGGTGGCCTAGGCGGCCTGCAATCGATTGGGGCGTCTTGCATGCTCGGCATGTCAGTGACACGCAAGATTCCTAGCTAACAGTGTGTCTTTTCTTCGAGCCCTCGTTGTTCGAAACACGTGATTTGCCAGTGTCGGTGATAGGCGCGAGGTTTTCATTGACTTTCCGCTGAACCCAGTACTAAAGTTGCCCTAGTTTTGCGGCCTTATCTGGTAGCAGTGAGGCGACGCTGAGGAGTTGTAATGGCGCCAACAGGACGATCATACGAAGTGATATCAGCTGATTCTCATGTGGTGGAACCACCGAACCTCTGGGAGGAGTGGCTCCCGAAGAAATACCTAGAACATGCACCGAAGCTGGTAGCGGATGGAGATGGTGGCGATGCCTGGGTCTACCAAGAAGGGATGGCGCCTGCGCCGCTTGGACTCGTGGCTTGTGTCGGGATCGAAAAACAAGACATGAAGTGGACGGGCCTTAGCTATGGGAAGAACCTCCATCCTGCGGTCTATGACGGTAAGGCCCGGCTCGAGGTGCTGGATACCGATGGTGTCGACGCGGAGTTCCTTTACCCGCCGCAGAGGGCTGTCGGTACATTCATGAAGAATCCGGATTCGGACATTCATCTTGCTGGGCTCGACGCGTACAACCGTTGGTTAAGCGAAGGGTTTTGTGCCGCTGACCCTGCCCGTCTCTTTGGCGTCTACCAGATCCCGAACCTCGGTGTTGAGGCCGGGGTTGCGGAGTTGAAGAAGGCCAAAGATATGGGTTTCCGGGGTGCCGTAATCGGCATGTGGCCCAGTGGGAAACCTCAGCTTACTGGTGAGGACGACCCGTTCTGGGCCGCCGCCGAAGATTTAGGTATGCCGATATCGATACACTTCCGGTTGGCATCCCAGGGCACTGGACACGTTGCTTCGAAAGGTGGGGCCGGAGCGGTCGGAGCTGTGGCAGGTATTGCCGACTTCCCGGTGCTCATGGTGGATCTAATTTTCGACGGCGTCTTCGACCGATTCCCCGGACTGAAGATGGTCGGAGTTGAGACGGGGGTTGGTTGGATTCCACACGCAGCTGAGATGATGGACGACCGATATTGGCGGAACCGAGGTCATG
>CAZUGG010000032.1:0-8843 GCA_964619905.1 uncultured Dehalococcoidia bacterium | reverse complement strand
CCTGGGCTCATCCCGACTCGTCATTGTCCATGGTCTAGGTAAACGACTGGCCATGGGCAACCGTCGGAACCAGAAGAGCGATGACGGACCCAAGGCCCTCAAAGAGTGGGCGACCTTATCGGACCTCATCTCGGGTTTACCTCCAACAACCGCCCTCATTTTTATTGACGCAGTTTTGGACGCCCGCAATCCCTTGGTCAAAGCAGTACGTGGCAATGGGGAACTTCGGGCATTCGCTGCCCCCAAGGGGGCCGAGCTTGAAGCCTGGATAGCCGGTCGCGCAAGGGAGAAAGGAACTACAATTGCCTTGCCTGCAGTCCAGCTCCTCTCAGAACTCGTTGGACCACACTTGCGTCTTCTCGATAGCGAACTAGACAAGCTCACGACATACGCCAGCGGGCGGGCAGTAGAACTAGGCGACGTAGAAGACCTGGTGCCCGAGGCCAAAGATGCGGGTATCTTCGATTTGGTGGACGCTGTCGCAACAAGACGGCAAGCCCAAGCGATGAGCAGTTTGCACCGCCTCCTCATACAGGGGACTCCTCCTCCAGTTGCAATGACAATGCTTGCTCGCCAACTACGCTTGATGGTTCAGTTAAAAGTCCTCGCCGACCGCGAAGCCTCCGCTAGTGAGATCATGGAGGCACTTGGGACACGCTCCGAATTCGTGGTCCGCAAGACGAGGCAACAAGCCCAAAATTACACCATTGATTCGCTCAAGCAACTGTACAAACGTTTATTAGAAATAGACGTGGCAATCAAAAGTGGGGAAGTGAACGAGGATCTTGGCTTAGAGATCTTCGTCGCAGAAGCCAGCGCGCCCGTCCGAGCAACTTAGCAGCCGGTGGAGAACTCCCGCTCAGGAATGGCGGCAGAAGGTCCAGCGAATAGATTCACTCTCGCTTGACAGCGCGAAATCGTCCCGCTTTTACCTCAGCGACAAAATCGTCGAGAGTCCCGATGGGCCTCTCGAACTCAGTGGCGCAAACCCCCATATCATCCAAGTCATGAGTGTCGCTTCCTCCGAAGGCCGGTAGCCCCACCAAGTCGCATAAAGCCGCCGAGAACTGGTTCTGTTTTTCCGTGCCTCTCCCATTGATTACTTCGACACCCTCTGCCAACTCCAAAGCAGCGTTCGAGCTAGCCCGTCGAACTTGCTCATCAAACGGAAGTGCCCAAGGCTCGTTTTCGTCAATATAGGCCCGCCTATAGGGGTGGACAACAAGCAAAACTCCCCCTGCTTTGTCTACGTAATCCCTCAAAAACGGTGCACGGTGCATTCCGTAAACGTATGACTCAACACCGAACACGATTACGTGACCCTGTTCAGTCGTAATTTCGCAGCCCGGGAGCACAACGAAGTCGTGGCGCCTTCCCAACTCTGCCACTTCGTCATGACTCCAGAATTGGTCATGCTCAGTCAGACAAATACCATCGAGCCCGGCAGCCTTAGCCGATTCAATCAACTGGTCAGGCGTCAACGTACTATCCCACGACTCCTGGGAAGTGTGGGCATGGAGATCAATAAGCATGTCCTTCGAGTGTCCCACCGCCCAAAAGCTCACGTCAATAACAACGTGGCCAGATCCAATCAGTTGACACTGAGAAATCGCCGGTGCTAGGGTTCGCCCGATTTCGGTCCCAACTTAGCATCTAATCCATCTCTTCATGGCCAAGTCTGCGGTTCCACTACCACTCGCGCACTACAGAGTGCTCGATCTCACAGAGCAGTTCGGGTCTCTATGCGGCCGAATCCTCGGGGATCTTGGGGCCGACGTGATTAAGATCGAGCGACCAAATGGCGACCCATCTCGGCGTTTGCCTCCCTTTGTAGATGACATTCCCGAGCCCAATGGGAGCTTATCTTGGTGGGCAGCTAACTGGAACAAACGCTCAATAACCATCGATCTTTTGACCGACGATGGTCAGGCCTTAATGAGGCAGCTGGTCACCACAGCCGATTTCGTTGTCGAGTCTTTTCCGCCAGGACATCTCGCGGAACTAGGGATCGCTTATGAAGATCTGCGCCGGTGCAATCCCGCCCTCGTATTGACATCAATCACCCCGTTCGGCGACGAGGGGCCTCGCACCAGATGGGCTGCCAGTGACATCACTCTCATGGCAGCAGGCGGCTGGATGCACCTGGCAGGCAATGAAGATCGAGCCCCGTTGAGATGCTCAGCGCCACAAGCCGACGTTCAAGCAAGCGCGCAAGCGGCCATGGGAGCTATGGTCGCGCACCACCACCGCCGCTTGACAGGAAAAGGCCAACGAGTGGTCGCCTCTATACAAGCGGCGGTGCTCAACACCCTGATCGAGATACCGGCAATGTGGGAAATCGGCGACAAAATCCCTCAGCGAGGCCTGCGTAGTGAATGGGGACCGCTCATGCAACGTTGGCTTTTTAGATGCGCCGATGGCTACATCACTTGGAAATGGTTCGTCGATCGAGGTCGGGGCCGACGCAACCAAGGCATGATCGATTGGATGCGCGAAGAAGGCGCTGATGAGGGACTCGCCGATTGGGACTTCGAAGAGCTAACCCTGTACAACATGACACAACAGCAAGTGGATCAAATGGAAGACACCGTTCAGCGCTTCCTTTCCCCTCGAACCAAAAAAGAGATCTACAGTGAGGCACTAAAGCGCCGTTTCCTAAGTTTCCCGGTAAACACACCCAAGGATATTGTTAATGACCCCCAGATGAGTAATCGTAGATTCTTCCGTGAGATGCGCCACCTCGATCGAAGTGAACCCGTCCTGTACCCGGGGCCCTTTGTGCTGAGCACCACAGCCGATTACGCGCCACGGACGCCCCCTCCTGCAGTTGGCGAACACACTATCGAGGTCCTGACGGAACTCCTCGACCTCAGTCGCGACGAGGTGGTCACACTAGCCGAGAGCGAAGTAATCTAGAGCCTCACCTACATCCGAACATCCCAAACAATGGAGAACCAATGATCATCAGCACAACAGAGACTATACCTGGTCATGAAATTGCAGAACTGCTTGGAGTTGCTCGGGGCAACACAGTTCGTGCGAAGCATCTTGGCCGCGACATCCTTGCCGGACTCAAGAACCTGATCGGAGGCGAAATTGGGGCTTACACAGAGATGCTGACGGATGCGCGGGAAGAGGCCACTCAACGAATGATCCAAGACGCTCAGCGGCTTGGCGCTAACGCAGTTGTCAACGTGAGATATACGACAAGTGCCGTCGCCGCCTCCATGTCCGAAATTCTAGCCTACGGAACCGCAGTAAAGCTCCAGTGAGCCCTCCGTGTCTCTAAACACCCACGCCGCTCAAACATTGCGAACGACGGTGGAACGAGCAGACAACCCTTCTTCCCCAATGCCGTCCTATTCCATCTATAAGGATCCGGTGAGACTCCACATTCGTCCTAGCCAGGAATTTCACCCCTAGACACCACACATCGGTAAGAAGCGCAAACGAGCTGAATGGGGCAGTGAAATAAAATGGCCTCTACAACTAAGCCACCGAAGCATCAAGGTCCCCTTGCCGGTATTAAAGTCGCAGATTTTGGCTGGGCTGTGGCCGGGCCTCTCGCCACCAAGATGCTTGCCGTCCACGGCGCTACGGTCGTGAAAGTCGAGACGAATAATCGCCTCGACGGCACGCGGGTCGGCCCCCCTTTCCGCGGCAAACCGAGTCGAAATGCGTCGGCCTACTACAGCGACATTAACCCAGGGAAGTTGAGCGTCACCATAGACCTGAACAAGGCAGCTGGCGTGGCGCTCGCGAGGCGACTCTGCCTTTGGTCAGACATCGTCAACGAGAATTTCAGCGCGGGCACCATGGCTCGGTGGAGACTCGCGTACAAAGACCTTGCTAAGGATAAGCCAAGCATCGTCATGCTGAGTTCGTCCATGCAAGGCGCCACTGGTCCTCACGCCGGTCACCCGGGCATCGGTGCGACGCTTGGTGCCCTCGTGGGCATCAACCATTTCGTCGGCTGGCCTGATGCGGAACCCGTGGGCGTAGCTCGGCCATATACCGACACAATCGCTCCTTGGTTCGGCGTAATCTCAATCCTAGCCGCGCTCGAGCACAGAGATCGCACCGGAAAGGGGCAGCACATCGACCTCTCTCAATACGAGGCAACAATGCACATGATCACGCCTGCTTTGCTCGATTACACAGTCAATGGCCGAGTGCAAAGTCGGGTCGGGAACCTCTCACCTGTCGCCGCTCCCCATGGATCCTATTCCTGCTTAGGTGACTCCCCACAAGGGGACTGGATCGCTATTGCAGTGGACAACGAGCCACAATGGCTGGGTTTCAAGCAGGCTCTTGCAAGTGAGTCGGGGATACATGCCGACCGTTTCCAAACCGCTCTCGGCCGTGTCAACGGAGCCACAGAACTCAACGCCCTGGTCGAAAGCTGGACTTCAAGACACACGCCAGAGGAGGCTGTTGATCTGCTGCAAGCCCAGGGCGTGCCTGCGGCCATTGTTGCAAACGGGCGCCATCTCCACACCGATCCCCAACTAAACTATCTGGGCTTCCTAACAGAAGTGGATCACCCGCGTATAGGACCCCACCACGTGACGCACCCTTCATTTCACCTCAGCGAGACTCCCGCTGAGATCGGCAAGAGCGCCCTGATAGGCGAACACACACCATACGTGCTCAAGGACCTCCTTGAGCTCTCTGACACAGAGTTCGAAGAGCTTGAGACACAAGGCGTTCTTCAATAAAGTCCATCACAGGCCCCAAACACTAACCCACCCGCCCGATATGATTCCCACGACACTTTCTCCGCATTCTCTCCTCGACGGCATCCGCATAATCGAGTACGGGCGCAACATTGCAGCGCCATTCGCTAGTAAGCTACTGGCCGATCTCGGGGCCGAGGTCATTAAAGTCGAACCAGTTGCAGGCGACCCAAGCCGATCCCTTGGCCCTTTCCAAGACGACTCCCCGAACCCCGAGACGAGCGCTCAATTCACTTACCTCAATAGCAACAAGCGTGGCGTGACCCTAAACCTCGATCGGCGTTCGGGCCAATCCTTGCTCCGAAGCCTCCTGCAGGAAGCCGACGTCTTCCTCGAAAATGCAGAGCCTGGGGATATGGAGGCCCGAGACCTTAGTTATTCCATACTTTCCGAGATCAACCCTCACCTCGTTGTTACGTCCGTACGTCCCTTCGGCCTTACAGGCCCATATCATGATCTTGTCGGATCCGATCTCATCTCGTGGCACGCGTCAGCATTGGGCCACCGTTATCTAGGAGAACCTAACCGGGAGCCGCTGCGTAGCGGCGGGTACTTCGCCAGTTACTATGCTGCAGTCAACGCAGCCGCTGCAACACTGATCGCCTTGCACGCCCGGAAATTGACAGGACGAGGCCAACGGGTGGACATCTCGGTGGCCGATGCCCTTGCGGTAGGAATCTTGGGGTATGGCCTAGTCGGCCTCTACCACGAACTTGGGCTCTCGAACCGCCGACCTGGCAATACGCAGCGGCTTGGCGTGCCCGCCGCAATGCTGCCTTGTCGTGATGGGTATGTCTTCATCTTCGCCTCGGAATCGTACATGTGGGATGGACTCGTGAAGGCGATGGGTGAACCAGAATGGGCTCAATCCGAGATCTTTCGGGGCCACTACCGTGACCGCTCACCCTACGGTGCTGAGATCTACAACATGATGCGTGATTGGCTCAATCACACTGGAAAGGATGACATATTCCAGAGTTGCCAGGAAAATCGCGTTCCTTCCACCGCCGTTTACAACATGCGTGAGGTGCTAGAAAACACCCATCTGAGGGAACGCGGTTTCTTTTTAGCCTCCTCCCACCCCATCACTGGGAAGAGTCGACAGCCCGGTGCCCCATATAAGCTGGGGAGCACACTATCCACAATCCGACAGGCAGCACCCACGCTCGGGCAGCACAATGAAGAGATTTTTTGCGGCCGTCTGGGCCTCGATACTAGCGCCCTTGCGGGCCTACGCAGAGCAGGCATTATTTAGCATCTGAATTACTAGGACTCGGGGGACCTCCTTGCGCAACGACAACCAAGCCAGTGATATGCCACCCGGCGAACTGGACAGCCGACTGCAATCAACCGGACACATGCGAATCCTCATGGAAGAACCGGCTTGACCACTCAGTCCTTACCTCTCACCAATTTACGAGTGGTCAATCTCGGTTGGATTTGGGCCGCGCCGGCCCTAGCTGGAGCCATGGCAGACATGGGTGCCGACGTAATCAAAATCGAGACCGGACGTCGTGTCGACAACACCCGACGTAGTGGCGCCCTGTACAAGGAAGTGGACCTCCTCAACCATTCCTCCCTCACACTCCTCCGTGGCCAACGAAGCGTCACCCTTGACCTAGCCAAGCCCGAGAGCCGTGATCTCGCCCTCCAGATCGTCACCACAGCTGATGTCCTAGTGGAGAATTACCGCCCAGGCACCGTCGCTCGCTGGGGCCTTGATTACCCTTCAGTCAAACTCATTAGGCCAGACCTAATCATGATTTCGCTGTCCGCCGGTGGCCAAACGGGCCCTCTAAACAAAATCAGCACTTTCGGATCGACGCTCTCTTGTTTAACCGGGTTAGACAGCATTCAGGGCTACTTTCAGGAGGAGCCTCAGGGTTTCGGCACCGCGCACATTGACCCCCTCAACGCCTATTTCGGTCTGACATCTGTGCTGGCTGCCCTCAGATACCGCGACTTAACCGGCCAAGGCCAATACATCGACGCAGGTCAGTGGGAGGCAACCACCACTCTTTTTGGCGCACAGATGCTAGATTACCAATGGAACAACCGTATACAAGGAACCATAGGAAACCGCGATGTGTCGATGGCTCCACACGGTGTTTACCCAGCTCACGGCGACGACAATTGGATCGCGATCGCCGTCGAGAACGAACGGCAGTGGTTGGCGTTTCGTAAAGCTATGGGCAACCCGTTGTGGTCCCGGAGAACCCAGTTCGCCGACATGTTCCGCCGGCTCCGCCACCAAGAGGCTCTTGACAAGCGCATTGCCAACTGGACTACCACCCGCGATGCCTTTGAGACCGGCATTCTATTACAGCGAGCCGGAGTACCTGCATTTGCAGTATTGAGTGACGCTCAAGCGTTCAATAATCGCCATTACCGCGCACGCGACAGCTGGGTGGAAGTCGACCACCCATTCGGAAAGGTGACGGTCAACGGAATTCCTTGGAAGCTCAACGACACCCCCGGTGCGATCCGAAAGGCAGCCCCATTGCTCGGCGAGCACAACCACGATGTTTTCCGTGAACTTCTGGGTATGCCCCACGAAGAGATGGTGCACTTGGAAGAAGAAGGGGTGATTGGCTGAGAGTTTGTTCTATTAGGAATCATCCCCCTTGAGTGCCTCCAACCCCACTCCGTATGAGCCCCGGGACCTGTTCGCAGACGCCACACCGAACACCTAATAAACTGACAGATCCGCCTTGACACCGCCTTTGCCGCTCCTTATACTTCTCTTCTGTACGGACCTAACCTTACCCCTTAGATTGCACTGCGGGGGATAACCTTTGACCAACGCCACCTAAACTTTCGACCCTGGGTGTTGCTGAGCAGATCGGCTCGGAGGAACATCGAGCCGATTTTTTTTCGCCCTGGAGGTAGCCTACCGACTGTACTAAACACCAACATCGAGTCGGCCTTCTTCGTCGGTCCCGGAACTGGTTCCGGAATCGACGAGGGCGTCCGCCTCGCGGAGCCTGGCCCCGAAGTAATTCGAGGGCGCACGTTAACAACTGAAGAGTAATTACTTCTGAACGTCGAAGCTTCTCGTCATGCCTTAATGTAGGTCAAGCTACTAAGGGACAACGGTGGATGCCTTGGCGCCAAGAGCCGATGAAGGGCGCAGCAAGACTGCGAAAAGCCTCGGCGAGCCGTCTAGCGGGCTTAGCCGGGGGTGCCCGAATGGGGTAACCCCTTCGACTGAAAGTCGGAGACTCCTAGCTGAATTCATAGGCTAGTGAGGGGTAAGTGGGGGAACTGAAACATCTTAGTACCCCGAGGAAAAGAAATTATTCCCTGAGTAGTGGCGAGCGAAAGGGGAACAGCCTAAACCTCGAGCACCTAACGGACTGGGGTCCTGTGTGTTCGGGGTGTTGTAAGACATCGCTGGTGATCCCCCAGGTGATCCAGGGAGTTACAAATCTCAGCTCTAGACGAACGTTCCCTGGAACGGGCGGCCATAGAGGGTGATAGCCCCGTAGACGAAAGGGCTGAGACTCCCGCGGTGTTCTTGAGTACCACTGGGGAACCGTGGAGCCTGGTGGGAATCTAGGGTGACCACGCTCTAAGGCTAAATACTCTTGGCGACCGATAGTGAACTAGTACCGTGAGGGAAAGGTGAAAAGAACCCCGGGAGGGGAGTGAAATAGACCTGAAACTGTTGTCCTACAAGCGGTTAGAGCCTTTCTTCGGAAAGGTGATAGCGTGCCTATTGAAGAATGAGCCAGCGAGTTGCTCGGATCGGCGCTAGGTTAAGGAATTCAGTTCTGGAGCCGAAGCGAAAGCGAGTCTTAATAAGGCGTCTAGTCGATTCGAGCAGACCCGAAACCGGGTGAGCTACCCATGGCCAGGGTGAAGTGAGTGTAACAACTCATGGAGGCCCGAACCCACGTTTTGTGCAAAAAGCGGGGATGAGCTGTGGGTAGAGGTGAAATGCCAATCGAACCCGGAGATAGCTGGTTCTCCCCGAAATGCATTTAGGTGCAGCCTCGGGTGAGCTCCGACGGAGGTAGAGCTCTGGATGTGCTAGGGGTCTTTCCGCTTACCAAACCCATCCAAACTGCGAATGCCGTCGGACAGAACTCGGGAGTGAGACTGTGG
>CAZUGG010000031.1:0-3181 GCA_964619905.1 uncultured Dehalococcoidia bacterium | reverse complement strand
ACCTGCAACAGATCGACGACCACAACACTTGGACAGCTAGCGTAACGAAGGCACACGAAGGCTACAGTTACTTCTGTGGTGTTGACCTGGTACGTATGACCGAACGACAGGTGCTCGAAGGGCTCGACCGGTGGGTCAAAGACGGAGCTATAGGTGTGAAGATCGCTCCGGTGAACATGCAACTTCGGGGCGACGACCCACGGTACTTGCCGCTTTTCGACTACTGCCAACAACACTCGCTGCCCTTGCTCGTCGCTACGGGCGCTGCGGAATGGGCCCAGCCACGCTGGTTCGCGAAGCTCTACAACCAGTTCCCAAGGACACGGATCATCATGGCGCACGCGGCCTACCAACCCGAACATCTAGACGGAGGCCTCGCAGAGTTACTCGGGGCGATGGATAGTCATCCCGACATCTGCGCAGACCTCTCACTACGGCTAGATCACGTCGCGGAAGGACAAGAGGAGGCGGAAGCGTTAGTGCGTATCGTACGGAAGGCGGGGCCGGAACGCATCCTCTTTGGAACCAACTTCCCATTAGGCAAGACAAATGTCGCGCTGGAGGTATTCGAAAAGCTGCCCCTAAGTCAAAATGAGCGCGACCTTGTCGGTCACGACAACTTCCGCAGGCTGACAAGATGAAAACGATGCTCAGCCAATTCGTCCGCTTCGTCCCGATCGCCGATGGAGCGCTATTCGAGGGCTGCTAGACAAGCAGCAGCAATACTCTCAGCGTCAATGCCGTATTCGGAATACAATGCCGATTGCGAACCTGATTGACCGTGATTCGAAACGCCAAGCGGTAGACATCGCACGCCGAGGGCACCGCCCAGCCAGGCCAACGCCTGCGGGTGACCATCTATCACGCTGACCACTGGCGCCAACGCCGCTTCCGGCGACACAACGTCGTTCAAGAAGCGGTCCCGCTCGGCGCCAGCAATAAGCCCTTGAGTCATGCTTTGATATCTTTGGAACAGCCTATCGGGCGAAGTAACGTTGATCACATTGGCTGCGACATCCTCGTGAGCGAGCAAGTCTTTCGCCTTCATCGCCTCGCCGACCATAACCCCCGCAGCGAATATGTTCACCCTGTCTGCTCCCACCCCCTCTGCCAGCATATGAGCACCACCAATCACTTGCTCACGCAAACGTTCACGAGCGTTAGGGTCATCAGGCAGACGCAACAAAGTTTGATCGACCTTCTTGGTCGAAAGCCTTAGATAGACAGATGACTCTCGAGCGGCAATCAAACGCAACGACTCTAGAACGATCCACTCGAGCTCCTGAGCAAAGCATGGTTCGTAGTAAATCATTCCAGGGATGCTGATGCCTATGGGTGGGGTAACGACTGACTGATGAGCACCCCCTTCTCGACTCAAGCTGATGCCAGAAGGAGTCCCAACCACCATAAATTTCGAGTTCACATATGTTCCATATATCAGCGCCTCAAGAGCGCGGGCGATAAACGGGTCATATAGGGTTCCTATAGGGAGAAGTAACTCATCAAAGAGATCTCTCGATAGACCAAGCTGCCCAAGCAACATGAAAAGATTTGATTCTGAAATACCAAGTTCGATGTGCTGCCCTCGATGATGCTCACGCCAGCGTAGTGCCCGCTGCGTAGTGTCCTCTGGGACTTCCTCGATTTCGTCGGCTGTCCAAACGCCGACTCGGTTAATCCAGCCCCCTAGGTTCGTACTAGATGCAACGTCCGGGCTCACCGTCACCATACGATCAGCCACATCTGGCCATTCCCTAGCGAGATCCACAAGCATGACGCCGAACGCTTGTTGGGTTGATATCAAGTTCGGATAAGTGTGACCAAGGCCATTGGGGATTTCCAGATCGGGCACCGGAGACAGCTTGCTCTGCGAGCGACTCCTGTCTCCGATCTCCGTGCAGAGCTTGCCGGCTGGAGAAGCAGGGTCGGGCCGAGGCCAAGTATCGATAACACCAAGCCTCTGTTGCAGCTCGGCCAGTTGCTCATCAGACAGTAACACTGAGTGGTTCTGAGGGTCCCCCACAATAGGGAGATTCCAACCTTTCAGCGTGTATGCGAAGACGATGCTCGGTTGATCCGAAGCGTCGGCCTGCGCATAAGCCTCCCTCAATGTCACGAAGTCGTGGCCTCCCAAATTCTGGAAGAGATCACGGAGGCGAGCATCATCCCATTCGCTGATGAGGCTTTGAAGCTCCTTCGGGAAGCGACTGTACCGGGGCAGCCAATCCCGCATCGCGTCCGTCGGTTCTCTCAAGAGGCGCTGATACGACTCATTGGGCATGGAGTCGATTGCCTCTCTAAAAAGTTCCCCTTTGGGGCTAGCAAACACCTCCTGGAGCCGCGACCCATATTTAGCATCGATCACGTTCCAACCGTTCGCAGCAAGCATCTCTCTCCAAACCTGAACCCTGATGCCTGGAATAATCCGGTCGAGGCTCTGCCGATTTACGTCAACGATCCACAGTACGTTCGAGTTTTTTGCCATCGCCGGCTCGATGACAGTTTCCCAGACAGTACCTTCGTCTAGCTCCGCGTCACCAAGCAACGCAACAAACCGGTGAGACGACTCTGAGGATTCGGTGAACCGACCGCGAAGGTACTCCTCGACAAGTGCGGCAAAGTTCGGAGCAATCGCACCCAACCCCACCGATCCGGTGGAGAAATCGACAGGATCCGGGTCTTTGGTTCGGCTCGGATACGCTTGGAGCCCCTTGAAGTCACGAAGAGTTGTAAGGTAACTCTCGTCAAGGTTGCCAATGAGGTACTGGATCGCGTGAAAGATCGGTGAGGCGTGAGGCTTAACCGCAAGGCGATCTCGAGGTTCCAGCAGGTCGAAGATTAGCGAAGTCATTATTGTGACTGCTGAGGCACAGGAAGCTGGATGGCCTCCAACCTTGATTCCATCGGGGTTCGCACGTTCGTTGTTGGCGTGATGGATCATTCGGACCGCGATCCATAAGACGAGATCCTGAATCCGCGACAGAGCAAAGTCCTTGCTGTGTTCAACCATCGAGTCTTTCTTCTTGCGTCGAGTGGTCAATCCATGCCCCCACTATCACCCTGCACCAGGTTCGAACTCCCTTTGAACCGGCTACGAGAACTCCGCGAACCAGTCTATCACGTGACCGAGTTTTAGCCCGACTCCCATATGTCTCCGGCCGACTCTGCTTCTCCGAACCAG
>CAZUGG010000030.1:0-17346 GCA_964619905.1 uncultured Dehalococcoidia bacterium | reverse complement strand
CCGTGCAGGCTATGATCCAAGGCGGTCGCAAGGGATCTATTGTCAACATATCGAGCATCGAGGGTCTCCGTGCAGCGCCTAACTTTGGTGTCTACGCAGCCTGCAAAGCTGGCATGCTCAACTTCACTCGGACCCTAGCGTTGGAACTCGCCGACCACGATATTAGAGTCAACGCCATCGCCCCGGACGTAATTAACACACCGCATACAGCCCAGTTCGCAACAGAGATGAACTCGAACGATGACCGGTATCGCGCTATCCCCATGCGACGCCAGGGGACCGTGGAAGAGGTGGCCGCTGCGGCCGTGTTCCTGGCTTCCGAGATGGCTTCTTACATCACCGGAACAACTTTGAGCGTCGACGGCGGCACGTTTGCGAGCAGTGGCTGGGTGCGATCGGAGTCGGACGCCTGGACCAACATGCCATAGCCTAAAAAGCCATGCCCAACGAACCAACATATGATGCCGTTTGGCCACTCGCCCCACGCGAACGGCGCGACCTGGAGCCACCGCCTAGGCCGATAAACCTAAGTGGTAAGACTATAAGTTTCGTGTGGAACGGCCTTTTCAAGGGCGACCGCATGTTCGAGATAATCAAAGAGGTCTTCGAACAGCGCTTCCAGGACATACGGTTCATCGACTGGGACGCATTTGGCAATATCCACGGTGCAAATGAGCGCGCGGTATTGGAGGGTCTTCCTGATGCCCTTCGCGAGAGGGGTGTCGACGCGGTCATAGCTGCGGTTGGTTCCTGAGGCAGCTGCACTCCCGCCGTGGTGCGGGCTAGCGTAGAGGCAGAGCGCGCTGGCATCCCTTCAGTCTCCATAGTCGCTTCCGCTTTCTTGGGACAGGCCTCTGTTGTTGCCAAGGGCTTAGGGGTCAGCGATTTGCCAACCGCCGAGTACCCGGGTGTCATCGCCACCGATAGCACTGAGTCGTTTCGGGAAAAGGTCGTCGCCCTCACCAATGACCTCACAGAGGCCTTCACCCAGCCATTAAGGCTGGCCGTCCGGGAAACTCCCCCGGCTCGCAAGGACATCGTCATTAGGGGAACCCTCGATCAGGTGCAGGACCACTTCGAGTCTAATCTCTGGACCGACGGACTACCTATCGTTCCGCCAACGACCGACCGTATCGAGGCTTTTCTTCAGCACACGAACCGAGATGCGAGCCAAAGTCTGGGAATACTAGCCCCTGACAACCGTCTTGCGACGGTATGGAGCGTCGCTGTCAACGGAGTTATGGCCGGTTGCCGGCCGGAATACCTACCGGTCTTGATCGCAGCCGTGGAAGCTATCGCCGATCCCGATTTTCGCATCCAAGATGCGGGCAGCACCCCGGGCTGGGAGCCACTCGCGATTATTAACGGCCCAATCATAGGGCGCCTGGGCTTCGCCTCCGGCGCTGGAGTGATGCGCGTGGGGAATCGTGCCAACACTAGCGTAGGCCGCTTTCTGCGACTCTATATGCGTAACGTCGCGGGGTTACGAACACCTCCGGGAAGTGGCGACAAGGCTGCCTTCGGAGGTACTTTCAATGTGGCCTTAGCGGAGAACGAGACTGCCGCCCAGGAAATCGGCTGGCCCACCTTCTCGACCGAGCGAGGCTTCGCCCCGCACGACAATGTAGTCACAGTTCAGAGCGTCGTAAGCATCAGCCCCCCCATTTACACTATCGGCACGCGAGCAAAAGAGATACTTGGAATGCTTGCAGATATCGTCGGCCCCGAGAACGCATACTGGGCTTTTAATGCGGTCATCTTCGGGCGGGGGCATCCCCTTTTAGCCATGAGCCCTTCGATCGCACGCGTCATTGTCAAAGACGGGTTAACCAAGGACGATGTCCGAGCCTTCTTGTACGAAAACACAAAGATAAGAGCCTCTGCTCTGAAGGCCTATGCACGTCGCGCATCCACGTATGACTTTGATCTGTCAGCACTCGTAGCCGCCGGCTCGGCACCAACGGCCTACACAGAGTCGACTGACCCCGAGCGACTCGTGCCAGTCTTCCCTAGGCAAGACTGGATCGGCTTATTGCTGGCCGGCGACCCAGACAAAAACCAGTCCCGCGGGTTCGTCAACAATCACGAGCAAGGGCCACCCGTTTCCCGACCTATCCAAGTATTTGAAAAGTAGGCAACAGAATCAGCGTCGCCTAAACCTTTCGCTCCTCTTCGCGAACATGCGCTAGCAATCGACGTTGAACTGGTGGTCGCACAAAGGCCAGGACCGCTGCGGCAACAAAGCCCATGATCGCGAACATTATCCAGGCATACCGATATCCATCCTCAACATTATCTGCCAGAGCCCCAGCAACTACGGGCCCGGTAACCGCACCCATGAGAATGACTGCGGAGGCAAACCCTTGGATGGTGGCATAGTTGCGCCTCCCAAAGTATTCACCATGGATCGACATGAAAAGCGGCCCACCACCCGCATGGCCCGTCGCAAACAAGGCTAGCGCAACCAGGACCAGGAGGGTCCCGTCAGCCACGGCAAAGACCCCCAGGCCTAGGGCCTGCAGGAGCACAGCCGCAGAAATCGCATAGCTCTTTGGAATAGCATCCCCCATCATCCCGAAGACGATCCTTCCCCCCAATCCCAACGGTCCGATAAGGCCCAGGTACAGAGCAGCACGAGTCGTGCCGAACTCAAGATCGCCTTCAAGAAATGCAATTAGATGCACCGGTATCGACGTGGTACTCAACATGCGCAGGGCAAAGAACCCATTGATCAACCAGAATTGGGGGGTGCGAAGAGCCTCGCGGACGCCGAAGCCCCCGACCGGGGTTTGAAGGCTCACCATCCGACTAGCCTCGCGGGGAGGTAAGCCGTCGGGTTGATACCCATGTTCTTCCGGCCTCGAACGCATCAAGGACGCAAGAGGAAGCCCGATTCCCAAGATAATCAAGCCTGCGATGAAGGAGGTCCGCTCCCACCCGAACTCTTCAATCGACCAAGCGATCCCGGGAACGATAAGTCCTCCAAACGCCATGCCCGACAAAACCAACGCTAAAGCCTTGGTCCGTCGTTGCACGAACCAATTAACAACCGCCGTATACACCGATGCGCCCAGGCCTACGCTCTGGCCAACGGCTATAAGACCAACAAAGATTATGTAAAACCAAACGAGGTTGGGCGCCGACCCAAGCAGAAGGAAACCAGCCCCCATTAGACTCACACCGCCGAACATCATCTTTCGTGAGCCGAAGCGATCCACCAGAAATCCTTGGAAAGGACCCAAAACGGCGGTCTCTAACCGTGCTAACGAAAAGGCTCCAGCGAGGGCCGTTTTAGACGCGCCGAAAGTCTCGGCAACCGGCAAGAAGAAAGCGCCCATTCCGAGGGACCAGAAGCCGGAATTCAACGCGTTGGCCGTGAATCCTGCACCTAAAATGATCCAGCCGTAGAAGAAACCCTTTGAAGTCGGCGGACCTGACTTGCCGGAATTCAGCCGTTCTGGATTAGCCGAGGTCATGGATCGCCAACCCTAGCACCCTGGAGAACAGCGAGCAAACGATTGCTCAACGACTAGTCAGAACGTGGCGAAGGTCATAAATCCCTAGTCGCCGACTACTGTTCGATGGAGCGTCCAGTTTGGGGAACGCCTCTATTGCGCCACCGCATCTCCAACCCCAGCCGAACGACCTGAACCACATAGTCGAGCTGCTGTTTCAGACCCAACTTGCTACGGCCATGAGCCCGCACGTCAAAGGCATACGTAACCCCGACAACCCGTTCGGGACGGCAGCGCGCCAAGATCTCGAGGAGAATCTTATAGCCCAACGGCTTTAGCAGTATCCCCTCAATCACATCCCGACGGAGCATAAAGAATCCTGACATCGGGTCCGAAGTTACACGTGCCGCTGGCAAAAAAATATGGGCGACGAGCGTCGCGAACCTAGATTCGATCCTGCGCAGTAGATTCCATCTGGCTATCGTCCCGCCGAATCCATATCTAGTGGCAATCGCTAGATCTGCAGTTTGCACCGCCTGGTAGAGATCCCGAAGCAATTCAGGCGGGTGTTGAAGATCAGCGTCAATGACGGCAACGTAGCGCGCCGTGCTACGAGTGAACCCTTCCACCACGGCGGACGCCAGCCCGCGATCGTTCCTCCGAACCACCACTTCCACTGGATACCGATCCTTGAGGCCAAGTGCGACCTCACTCGACCCATCGGGACTGTCATCGTCGACCACGAGGATTCCATAGTCGATCCCTTCCAGCGCACCATGTACTCGTTCCATCAGCGGCGCTAGATTGTCACGCTCGTTGTACGTTGGCACGACCAGACAAAGATCGCGGTCCGCCACGGAGCAGTGTTGTAGCTCACTCGGCATGGGGCTGCCGCACCCTCGTCTTCCCGGATTAACCAGGTGTTTCACACAGTAGCATCGGTCACCGATGGACCAGAAACAGGAGACACGCAACCGAGGTGGAGGCGACGACCGGGATCGAACCGGTGTATAGGAGTTTTGCAGACTCCCGCCTTACCACTTGGCTACGTCGCCCAAGCCGTAAGCATAGCAAAAGCGACTTCCCAATCTCAATCACTTCGAGAAGCATGCCCGTTTTATGAAGCTCAAATCGTTGCCCTGGTTCTCAACGAAGCGCTATAATGATGGGAGGCTGTACAGAACTCGGAGGGGTCATGCAGGCGACTGAGAAGGCGTCCACAATCTTTATCACGGAGAAAGCTGCAGGCAAAGTGACGAAGCTGGCGGAGGCAGACGGTAAACCCGGCGCCGCACTCCGTGTTGCCGTTCAAGGGGGTGGGTGCAGTGGCCTCACGTATAAGCTCTCGTATGAATACGACGAACGTGACGGAGATAAGACCTACGAGCAGCACGGCGTCAAGCTTCTCATCGACAAGAAAAGCGTGATATATCTGGTCGGGACCGAGCTCGACTTCTCGGATGGACTTAACGGTAAAGGCTTCACCTTCTCAAACCCCAACGCCACAAAAACTTGCGGCTGCGGGACGTCGTTCTCCACCTAGGCCGATCTACCGTCGCAACCAGCGCGGGCGGTGGGATGCGACCATCGCCCTTTCTTTTGCCCAGCGAACCTCTACGTTTCCGTAAAATGACCTCTTCTGGAACCATCGACTTCTCTCAATACGAGGCGGCCAAACAGGTTGTCGCCGTCCTCGACATATCCCAACAGGGCCTCCTCACTATGGTAGGAGACGACGCCCTCGACCTCCTCCATCGCCTGAGTACGCAAGACCTTGCCTCACTAGCCGTAGGAGAAGGCGCCGCCACAATCCTTACTACAGACAAAGGGCGAATCCTCGATTCGATAGTAGTTCAACGTTACCCTGACCACGTGCTACTGCAAATTTCACCTGGGAACCAGAGCCGAGTCCTCGAGTGGTTCGACAAATACACCATCATGGAGGACTCAGTTGCCAGCGATGCGACCTCTCTCCATGGCCAACTTCTTGTCTTCGGACCGAACGCAGCGGGGACAATAGCCCGATCGGTGCCTGTCGCAAGTGACCTTGCGCTCTACCACCACGCCCAAACGAACATGGCTGGCGTACCAGTATCTGTATCGCGAGTAGAGGCACCTGTCGGCAAGGGCTTCCACATACTGATGAAACCCGGCCATCTGGAAGCTGTGCGTCAAACCCTAGTCGACACCGGCGCCTTACCCATTAACCAGGACACCTTTGAGGTAATACGAGTCGAGGCCGGCCAGCCCGGTTTCGAATCGGAATTCGATGACCGCTTCAATCCACACGAGGTAGGTTTAGGCGACCACATTAGCTACACCAAAGGTTGCTACATCGGACAGGAAGTGATCGCCCGTCTCGACACCTATGACAAAGTGCAGCGCCACTTGCGAGGCTTGCGCCTGTTGACCGGCAATCCTGTCAACGTCGAAAGTGAGTTGCTTGTCAACGGCAAGGTTATCGGAGTCGTCACATCAACAGCTCTCTCGCCAGCTTTCGGCAATATCGCATTGGCTTTCTTGAAGAAAGCCTCCTCCGGGCCTGGCACCCGACTCACGACAGATACAGGAACAACCATCGAGGTGATAGCCCTTCCCTTCTCATGATCCCGTCCTTCTTGCATTGCGTTTTGAATTTGTCGGCTGCTACCATTGGAAGCCGCGCTCACTCTTGAACTCTGCCCCTAGGAGCAATAGCTATGGTCACAAAGGAAATGACAACCGAGGAGAAACAAGTCGTCTCGATGATTCGCGACTTCGTAAAGCGGGACATCGAACCCGTGGCCTCGGAGATGGAACATGCCGACGCTTACCCCTTCGAGATCGTGGAGAAAATGAAGCAGTTGGGTCTTTTCGGCTGCACCATTGGCCAGGAGTACGGAGGGATGGGTCTTAATTCTTTCACCTACGCAAAAGTGATAGAAGAGATCACGGCCAGCTGGATGAGCGTCGCCGGGATTATTAATTCTCACCTGATCATGGCACACATCGTGGAGCTTTTTGGTACGGAGGATCAGAAGAAAGAGTTCCTTCCCAAGATGGCGACCGCCGAGTTCCGAGGAGGGATCGCCCTAACAGAGCCCAACTGCGGCTCCGATGTGTCAGCCATTCAAACGTCGGCAGTAAGAGACGGCGATGATTATGTGGTGAATGGGAACAAGATGCTCATCACCAACGGTGAGCATGGCGACACGTTTGCGGTTTTGGCCAAGACAGACAAGACCATTCAGCCAGCTTACAAAGGCATCGGTTGCTTCATCATGCAGAAGGGGCCCGGCTTCACCCACGGGCGCCATCTCGAGAAACTAGGGTATCGAGGCATCGACACAACCGAACTAAATTTTAAGGACTTCCACGAACCCGCAGGTAACCTGATCGGCAAGGAAGAGAGCAGCGGATTCAAACAAATGATGACTGGCCTGGAGCTGGGTCGAATTAATGTGGCTGCTCGCGGTGTGGGTGTAGCTCGGGCTGCCTTCGAAAAGGCGATGTCCTACGCTCAGCAGCGCCAAACTTTCGGCGTACCCATAGCAGAACATCAGGCCATCCAGATCAAGCTTGCAGACATGTACACCAAGATCGAGGCATCCCGCCTTCTCGTGGAACAGGCCTCGGCAAAAAAGGATGCCGGTGAACGCTGCGACCTAGAAGCCGGGGCAGCCAAGTTGTTCGCTAGCGAGACGGCCATGGAGGTCGCGCTCGAGGCTATGCGGGTCCACGGAGGCGTCGGCTACATCAAAGAGCACAACGTGGAACGCTATTTTCGAGATGCGCCTCTCATGCTCATCGGTGAGGGAACTAACGAGATACAACGCACCGTCATGGCCCGTCAATTACTGCAGCGCTACAAGCATCTGGCTTAGCCTCGCCTCACGGACGCCCCAGCTTACCGCTCTCAACTTGTGAAAGAGCGCGGCGAGTTGCTCGCCTATCCGCCCACGCCAAGAGGAAGCGCCACTAACGGATCGTATGCCTATTCATCAGCTCGAATCGGTTGCCCTCGGGATCCACGCCATAGCAGTTCTTCACAGAGTTCTCGTCCCAACCGTAAGGCGCTGATTTGAACCTCACTCCTTTGGCTACCATCGCTTCATATGTAGCGTCGATATCGTCGCAAACGAAGCCCATATGATGTGAACCAATATTGGTCGGACGCATATCAAGCTTATCGCCCTTTTTATTCACATACTCAACCATCTCTAGAACGAAGTCTCCAAGCTTTAAGTGGGCAATTTTCATATGCAGCCCCTCGAAACCTGACCCCTTCGCACGCTCACCCTCGTTCTTTTGGTCAAGCAACTTAAGTACCGTCATATTGAAATTGTCCCTATAGAAGTCGAGCATAGTCCCCATATCACCAACAGTCATGCTGGTATGGTCATGGGCCTTGATCATGGCATCCTCCGGCGGCGCCAAGCCGCCTGCTCGGTTTATATCCTAACGGTCGGGTGACCTGAAAAGCCCCCTTATTGATAGCACATCAAACTGTTGCGCGTGTACTTTGCTGCCTGATTCATGCCACCGATCCCGTCGCGATCAATGACTCTATTTCAGAGGGGGAATACCCTGCGGAATCGAGGATCTCAAGGGTGAATTCTCCAAGACGAGGCTCTACATTCTGAACGTTAGAGGGCGTCGAGCCGAATTTGGTCATAGGCGCGACCTGGCGGGCTATGCCACCTTCGGGACGCTCGACCGCAATGATCGAGTCACGGCGCCTGAAGTGGGGGTCGCTTCCTATCTCGTGAAGCTCGTAAACCGGGGCCACGCAGCAGTCTTTGGGCATAAGTTCTGCTACCCAGTCATCTCGGGTCCGTGTCAGAAAAATCTCGGTGAACGTCATACGCATCTCGCCGATTCTTGCGTCATCATACTGATGCTCGATGAAGTCCTCGCAGCCCAACGCCTTACACAAATTTGCGTAAAAATATGGTTCGACTGGACCAATGCTGAGGAACTTGCCGTCCTTGGTTTCGTAGGTGTCGTACCACGGGTACTTGCGCAGTGTCATCTCCGAACCCCGCGTGATCCGCTCGCCTGTTTCATACTCCATCTCGATCCAGCGGTGGACGACGTTCAGCAAACCGTCGGTTGCGCCCACGTCGACGAACTGTCCCGCACCCGTTCGGCTACGAGAGACAATCGCGGCCAGTATGCCGATGACCCCCTGCATACCACCTCCAGCGGCGTCACCCAACGTGCCCGAGGGATGAGGCTTGTGCTCTGGGTTGCCAGTCAGTGAAGCCAACCCGGAAAGCGCCTGGTAGTTGATGTCATGACCTACATAGTCAGCATATGGACCGGTCGCGCCGTAGCCAGTCATGGAACAGTAAACAAGCCTCGGATTGACCTTGGCCATGGTGGAGTAGTCGACCCCCAACCGATTCGGCGTGCTAGCTCGAAAGCCTACTCCTAACGCGTCGGCAGTTTTAGCGATGCTGTAAAACACCTGTCTCCCTGCGTCGCTTTTCAAGTCAAGGCCAATCACACGGGTGTTTCTCCGAAGACTGTAGGTACGAGATTCGTCGACAGGCACCCCGGATCTTCGAGCCGCGCTGGCCGCGGGCTCCACTACCCGGATAACATCGGCGCCCATATCGGCAAGAATACGGGAGCAGTGGCCCCCTGGCCCAACGCGTGCTAGGTCGAGGTAGCGAATCCCTTCAAGCGGACCTGCCATAGGTCTCCTTTCTACTGCTCTTGCATTTCGGCAGCGCCTGCATTATCACCCGGTCGGGCCTACTACGAAACGCCCAAGGCAAAAAAAGACTCCTCACGGGTTCCTGCTAGTGGCAGCCCAAACATAGTTTCAACCAGATGATCCTTTGCCATCAGTCGCCGCAAGCACTCTTACAGATAGTCCTCGGCCCGACCGCAACGCAGCGTGCTAGAGTACTCGAACCATGCCTTTCTCTAGAGGCCCGTTTCCATCTACCGCTGATCTCGATACGGCCCGCCGAGTCTTGCTCGGGTATCATCCAGTAAGTCAGGAACAACGCGAGACTCTGGAGCAGATTCTCGCCTTCATCAATGCTCATCCCGAAAATGCACATCGGCGCACGTGCCTGTCAGGGCACCTGACAGGCTCCGGGTTCGTCCTAGACCATCTAGGGGAGCGGGCGCTCCTTACGCACCACCGAAAGCTCGGTCGCTGGTTGCAACTTGGTGGGCATGCTGATGGCGATGCAAACCTCCCTGGCGTGGCGTTGAGGGAAGCGACAGAGGAAAGTGGCATCAACGATCTCAAGATTGATCCGGTGCCAATCGATCTCGACATTCACCTAATCCCCGCCCGCCCTGGCGAGCCAGAGCACTTACACTTCGACACCCGCTTCCTAATACGAGCTGATCCCCAAGCAGTCGCGCGCGTGGGTGAAGAGTCTCTGGACCTACGCTGGTTCGCCCCTGATGAGCTGGACGGTGTTGAAACTGACAACTCAGTACGACGCCTCTTTCGGATTGCATTTGGTTAGCCAATCAGCTTCTGGTCTTCGCGGCCACCCATTCACAAGATCGATTGACCCCCCTGATTCTGTCCGTCTATACTTGCCACGTTCCCCGAGGTTGTTGCCCTTCTCTTATTCGCCTTTGTGCTCACCCGTGGCGCGATAAGGACAAAGTGCTCGAAAGCCTGAAGGAAAGTTGCGGCGTTTTCGGCGTCTACGCCCCTGGCGAAGACGTATCCCGCATCACCTTCTTTGGTATCTACGCCCTCCAGCACCGTGGCCAGGAAAGCGCCGGGATCGCCACTGGGGACGGGGCCCGCCTCCACCTGCACACTCGAATGGGCTTGGTGAATCAAGCTTTCGAGGAAACGGACCTCGAACGCCTCACAGGTCACTTAGCCATTGGTCACACCCGGTACTCGACAACCGGATCTAGCCGAGCCGACAACGCCCAGCCCTGTCTCGTCGAGGGCCCAAGGGGACCTCTGGCGCTGGCGCACAACGGCAATATTGTCAACGCCCTCGAACTGCGAAAAGCGCAGGAGGCCGAAGGGGTATCCTTCGCCACCACAACAGACTCTGAAGTCATTGCGTGGCTCATAGCAAATGCACCGGGCCATGATTGGCCCGAACGCGTACGCTACGCAATGGGTCGTCTCCGAGGCGCATACAGTCTGACAATCGCGACACCGGACACCCTGATCGCCTGTCGGGACCCTCTCGGTGTACGCCCCTTATGCTTCGGACGTTACAAAGATGGTTGGGTTGTCGCCTCTGAGAGCTGTGCCCTCGATCACCTCGGGGCGCAACTCGAGCGTGACATACGTCCTGGAGAAGCTCTCGTGATCAACGAGGCCGGTTTGAGTACGATGCAAGCCGCACCGAGTACTAAACAAGCGTCTTGCGTGTTCGAACACATCTACTTCTCACGCCCGGACAGCAGGCTTGGCGGAGATCTCATCTACCAGCAACGGGAGGCGATGGGCATGGAGCTGGCGCGCGAGCACCCGGTCGAGGCGGACCTCGTCACTGGGGTTCCCGACTCAGCAACCGCCGCGGGCCTTGGCTACGCTCGCGAGTCCGGCATATCGTACAGCGACATCCTGGTCAAGAACCGCTACGTAGGTCGGACCTTCATTCAGCCACATCAGGGCCTGCGAGACCGCGGCGTCGAGCTAAAGTTCAACCCTTTGCCTGAAGTAGTCCAGGGGAAGCGCGTGGTCTTGGTTGATGACAGCATCGTGCGAGGGACAACAACTCCTCACGTGGTAAATCTCGTCCGTCGATCTGGAGCCACTGAGGTCCATGTACGGGTCTGTGCCCCACCCATTCGATGGCCGTGCCATTTCGGCGTCGACATGGCAACCCGTGGGGAACTGATCGCAGCCAAGAAGTCAGTGGAGCAAATCAGACGGGACATTGGCGCCGACTCCCTGGGCTATCTAAGCGTGGAAAGTTTGGGGCGAGTCGTAGAGGCTCGCTACTCAAGCGAAAGGTCAACGCAGCCATCTGGAGGCTCTCGCTTCTGCAACGCCTGCTTCACTGGTCATTACCCTATCCCTGTCCAGCTCGAGTTCGACAAATTTGTGCTGGAAACGGTGTAGCTGGTGACCAGCGACACCGCAGCGGGCCGAACAAACCCTAGTTCGCGCGCCGACACAGCCCAACAGCTAACGTATGCCGACGCCGGTGTCGATATAGACGCGGGCGAGCGGGCCACTCAACTTGTCAAACCTCTAGCTGTCTCGACCCGCCGACCAGAGGTGATCGGCGGTATCGGATTCTTTGGCGGTCTGTTTGAGCTTGGTGAATATGAAAAGCCTGTCCTAGTGTCTAGCACCGACTCCGTCGGCACAAAGGTAATGCTCGCCATACAGACAGGACGCTTCGATACCATAGGCATCGACCTAGTCAACCACTGCGTTAACGACATCTTCGTGGGCGGCGCTGAGCCTCTTTTCTTCCTTGACTACATAGGCCTGGGCAAGCTCGACCCCGAACAGGTAGAACGTATCGTGATGGGGATAGCGACCGCGTGCCGCAACAACAACTGCGCACTAGTAGGGGGAGAGACCGCGGAGCTTCCAAGTTTGTATAGACAAGGCGACTTCGATCTGGTCGGTTTCGTTGTCGGTGTGGTGGAACGCGACCAGGTCATCGACGGCTCCCAGATCCAGATCGGCGATGCCATCCTTGGCCTACCATCAAGCGGTTTGCATACCAACGGATACTCCCTTGCACGGCGCGCTTTGCGCACGGACGACCAGCCTGGTGTCCTAGATGAATTCTACGATGGGCTAGGCTGCACACTCGGGGAGGCGCTCCTCGAACCGCATCGGTCCTACGTGCAGCAACTACAACCTTCACTCGCCTCTATTCATGGTATGGCGCACATTACAGGAGGAGGGCTTCCGGGAAACGTCCCTCGTGTCCTCCCGGAAGGGCTCACCGCCAAGTTCGATCGTTCGTCGTGGCAAATCCCCGAGATTTTTCAGATCATCCAGCAGCAAGGAAACGTGCCCGAACCGGAAATGTGGAGCGCCTTCAACATGGGGATCGGAATGGTAATCTTCGCTGACCCAAAAGAAGTCGATACCATCCGAGAGAACGCACCCGAAGTCTTCGTCGCCGGCGAGGTTACGGCGCCAGCAGGCGACAAACGCGTGCTTCTAAGCTGAAACTTGATTCCAGTCTAGGCCAGTTCATCGGAGTAATAGCGTGAGCACATATGAACACCCGGAGGAACTGACGATAGGGTTGAGGAGAATTCAGAGTCTTCGATACGGTGAAAACCCTCACCAACAATCTGCGTTCTATCAGGAGATCCCAGCCGCTCCAGGTACAATCGCCACAGCGAAACAGCTGCACGGCAAAGAACTTTCGCACAACAATATTATCGACGCGGACGCCGCTTGGGCCGCCGTAAGCGAATTCGAGGAACAGACCTTTGCAATTATCAAACACACAAATGCTTGCGGCCTCGCTTCCCATAAAAATCAGACCGAATCGTACAGGAGAGCCCTCGCCGGTGATCCCATCTCCGCCTTCGGCGGGATCGTCGCATGCAATCGCAAACTTACGTTCGCCGCAGCCGAAGAGATCCGCAAAACTTTCTACGAAATCATACTAGCACCATCATTCGACGCTAAGGCCACAGCGCTGCTTCAGAAGAAGAAAGACCTGCGGATCCTGGCACTAGGCGCTAAAAGTACCGTCCCAGGACTAGATTATCGACGCGTATCTGGCGGCATGCTAGTTCAGACACCGGACATCCTCGCTGAGGATCCAGCATTATGGAAAGTCGTAACCGAACGCATTCCCTCAGCGCAGGAATTCGAGGAGTTGGTGTTTGCCTGGAAAGCGGTCAAACAAATCAAGTCCAACGCAATCGTGCTCACCAAGGATCGAGCTCTTCGCGGCATGGGGGCGGGACAGCCTAATCGGGTTACCAGCGTCCATTTGGCGCTAAGAGCAGCTGGGAACGAAGCTAGTGGTTGCGGCGTGGGCTGGGACTCGTGCGTTCCCTTCCCCGACGGTCTGGAGGAGGCCGCGGAAGGGGGTGTGTCAGCTGTGATACAACCCGGCGGATCAATCAGAGACGACGCCGTCATCGCAGCCGCCGACAAGGCTAGCATCGCAATGATGTTCACAGGAGCTCGGCACTTCAAGCACTAAGCACGAGTGCGCCCCACCCGAGGTGGTCCTTTCCGAATGCTGCCGGATCGCTAGAGCCCTTTAGCAGCGATGAATGACGTTAGGTCCGCAACCCGATTGCTGTAGCCCCACTCGTTGTCGTACCAGCCCAGGACCTTAACCATGCTGCCCTCCATAACCATGGTAGAAAGGGAGTCGAAAATGCAGCTATGCGGATTCTCCTTAAAGTCCGAACTAACCAATGGTTCGTCACAATACTGCAGGATGCCTTTCAGGGGTCCATCCGCAGCCTTTTTAAACACCTCGTTCACTTCTTCCACTGAAGTCGGCCTACCAACATCGACGACGAGATCGATGAGCGAAACAGTCGAGGTGGGAACGCGAAATGCC
Organism: uncultured Dehalococcoidia bacterium; assembly: GCA_964619905.1. Lineage (GTDB taxonomy): Bacteria > Chloroflexota > Dehalococcoidia > SHYB01 > SHYB01 > DAOUKH01. The sequence goes on along the minus strand of CAZUGG010000030.1, from coordinate 3,401 downwards.
ATGCCGTGCAGCTTGCCGTTGAGCTTCGGGAGCACCAGGCCGCCGGCCTTAGCGGCCCCGGTCGAGGTGGGGATGATATTCATTGCCGCTGCCCGAGATCGACGAAGGTCTTCATGCACCACGTCCAGAATCGACTGATCGTTTGTATAGGCATGAACCGTCGACATTAGACCGTGCTTGATGCCAACGTTATCGTCGAGGACCTTTGCTAGAGGGGCAACACAATTGGTGGTACAAGAAGCATTCGAGATAACTTTATGCTTCTGGGGATCGTAGGTGGATTCATTAACCCCTAGGACAAAGGTCCCATCGTCTCCCTTCGCCGGCGCCGAGATAATCACCTTCTTAGCGCCACCGTTGGTGTGGGCAACCGCTTTCGTGGCATCCGTGAAGAATCCTGTCGATTCGATGACTACGTCAACCCCAACATCTCCCCAGGGAATCTTGCCGTGGTACAGCTAGCTAAAGACACGAATCGCACGCTCATTGACGAGAAGGTGACCGTCCTGCACGTCAACCTTGCCGTGGAAAGCCCCATAATTAGTGTCATATTTCAGGAGATGAGCGTTAGTAGCGCCGTCTGTAAGGTCATTGAGCGCCACGACCTGGAGTTTCTCCTGGTGATTCGCATGCATCGCACGAAAGACGTTCCTGCCAATGCGTCCGAAACCGTTAATCCCAACTTTGGTTACCATAATGCCTCTCGCTTTTTTTGCGGAATGCGCCGAAGCCGCGACCGACAGTTCCAACTGTAGTGCAGGCCGGACCTAACTCTATCATAATGAGAGCCCGTCAATTGCCGGGTTCCTGAAAGGATCTTCCATGCTCACTCCCCTTGAAACCGAGGTCTCCGATTTCCTGCCGGAGCTCGTAAGGCTGCGTCGAGACTTTCATAAGCACGCTGAGCTCTCCTTCCAAGAGGTTCGAACCGCAGGCATAGTCGCGGAGCGGCTTAAGAACCTTGGCCTGGAAGTTCAGACGGGCGTGGGACGCACAGGCGTCGTGGGCTTACTCCGTGGCTCCCGCCCCGGGAAAACGTTGGCGCTGCGGGCAGACATGGACGCACTACCGATCAAGGAAGCGACCTCCACCGACTATCGTTCGATAAACGACGGGGTGATGCACGCCTGAGGTCACGACGGCCACACCGCGGCAGTCTTGGTCGCGGCAGAAATACTCTCGCGACGTCGCGAAGACCTCGCAGGGAACATTAAGTTCATCTTTCAGCCCGGTGAGGAGATGGCAACAGGTGCGCCAGAGATGATAGCAAATGGCGTCCTTGAGAACCCGAAGGTCGACGGGATCTTTTCTTTCCACCTCTGGAATCCAGCGCCCGTCGGATCTGTCATCGTGCAGGCTGGGCCAATCTGGGCCGGGGTCGATCAGATAAGAATCAGGATCGTGGGCCACGGCGGGCATGGCGCTACTCCACACCAGGCGATCGATCCCATCCCAGCAGCCTCACAGATTGTGATGGGACTCCAGACCTTAGTTAGCCGGGAATCGAAACCTACCGAACCCGTCGTGATAAGCGTTACAGCGCTGCAGGCAGGCACAACATGGAATGTCATACCTGGAGAGGCTGTGCTGCAGGGAACAATGCGCACTTTTAACCGTCAACAGCGCGACAAGCTAGTGGAACGTGCAGAAGACTTGGTCCGTGGAATCTGCCTGGCGACACGTACAGAGTACGAATTCCAATCGAATTACATCGCTCCCCCTGTAGTGAACGACGAGACGATGACTCACCTTGCCCACAAGGTGGCGACACGAGAGCTAGGGGTAGAACAAGTCCTCCAGGTTGATCAGAGCACGCTCGGCGACGACATGGCATTCTTCCTAGAGCGCGTTCCGGGCTGCTACATCATGGTTGGCTCCGGAAACCAACCACGAGGTCTCGATGCCGGGCACCACAGCCCACAATTCGATTTCGACGAGGAGTCGCTCGCAATAGGAACTCGAATCCTGGTAGCAACAGCGCTTGAATACCTAGGAAAAATCCGTTGACCATCTGAAGCCTACGGAACTTCTGCACCAGCAATCAGCGTCGACGCCGCTGCAAACATGCCACCGGGGCCATGGGCGATCCCAAATTTTGCATCCCGGACCTGGCGTTTGCCGGCCTCCCCTCGAAGTTGCCGAACGAGCTCAATCATCGTGTACATGCCATACATACCCGAATGGCTGTAGGAAAGACCGCCTCCGTTTGTGTTCATGGGGAATTCGCCACCAGGCGCGGTACGGCCGTTCTCGACAAATCCTCCACTCTCTCCTTTAGCAACAAACCCTAGATCCTCTAGGGCAGCCATCGGAGTGAAGGAGAAGGCGTCATAGAGTTCCGCCACGTCGATGTCATTCTGGCTTAGTCCGGACATGTCGAAAGCCGAGCGCCCGGATATCACCGCGGCGTCCGATGTCGTAGCGTCGCGCATGTTCATGATGTTGTAATGCGCGGTCGCATGTCCGGTACCTAGAACATATACCGGCGGCTTTGGTAGCGCCCTACTCTCGTCAGCCCGGGTAAGCACCAGTGCCCCACCAGCGTCTGTCACAAGGCAACACATTAGCAGCGTATACGGCCAGCACACTACACGGGAATTCATGACGTCTTCAACCGTTAGGTCGTCTTTCATGACTGCCTTGGGATGCATTTGCGCCCACTTACGCGTCGAGACAGACACCTGTGCCATCTGCTCTTGGGTAGTGCCGTACTGGTGCATATGCCGCGTGGCCGGCAGAGAGAAGGTTGTCGGCGCTCCGAAGGTGCCGTAGGGAGTCTCAAATTGCCCACCGGGAAGACTTGGGCCGCTGGGGAAGGAGGCAACACCAACACGCGAACGGCCACTTTCGCCATGTGATATAACCGCGACGTTGATAATTCCCGCAGCCAGAGCAAGCATCGCATGCTCAACCATCGCTATGAAGGAGCAGCCGCCCATTTGGCTGTTGTTATAAACCCGAGGTGCTATGCCAAGGTATTCACCGAGCTGAGTCATCGCAATTCCGGGACAGAAGAGGCCATCGACGTCGCTTAGCTTCAGGCCAGCGTCACTCAAAGCATTCCGGATCCCTTCGGCGTGCAGCGTCACCATTGAATGGTTAGGGAGCTCACCTAGACGATCGGTCTCGCTGGCACCCACAATCGCGATCTTACCGCAAAGGTCTTTCGCTACCATCGATCATTCTCCTTTGCTTGATGCCAGCCTAAACTTAGGCAGTGTGACATCGTCCGTCACCTTAACGTAGTCGACCTCAACCAGCATGTCACACTGAATTTTATTCGGGTCAGGCGCGACGCCAATGATGTTGCTCATGAGCCGGGGGCCCTCCTCCAGCGCAATGATGGCGATGATGTAGGGAAGCTCTTTCATGTGTTGGAGTTTGCGATGGCTAATCACATA
>CAZUGG010000029.1:0-3579 GCA_964619905.1 uncultured Dehalococcoidia bacterium | reverse complement strand
GTCAGCGCTCTGATGATCGTCATTCTGGTTGCGGTGGCTTGCGGAGAAGACGCTCCCAAACGAGAGGATTTGGTAATCCTTCTTGCGAGCGACCCCACCACACTTCAGTGGGCGTTCACTCTCCAAGGATTCAGCATGCCTGGCATGTTCATGGCAACTTCGCTAGTCACGACAGATGCGAACGGTGATCCAATCCCGAGATTGGCCAAATCCTGGAAAATCAACGACGAGCGAACACGTTATGAGTTCAAGCTGGATGACTGGGTCTGGAGCGACGGCACAGATGTAACATCCGCTGACGTCAAGTTCAGCATCGAAGACGCATTGCGTAATAATCACCCATTCGGGGGGATTTTCTGGAGCAACGTAAGCAATGTTGAAACCCCTGCTGACGACCGAGTAGTTATCAATCTTACAAACCCGCAAGAGCTCTGGGGGCTCCTGACGCCCCAGTACGGCCCCATCCTTCCGAAGCATATTTACGAGGGGACCGACATGCCGAACAACCCCACGAACAATGACCCAGTGGTGGCCGGCCCCTACAAGCTTGGAGAGTGGAACAAGGGCAGCAACGTCATCCTAGTGCGGAATCCTGAATGGGCCGGGGATGACACGTACTTCGATAGGATCATCTATCGCATCATCCCAGATGCAGACGCAACCGTTGCTGCGCTTGAACGAGGGGAAATAGATGTAAGCCCTGCATTCCCGCCTCTGCCACCTCGTGACGTGGCGCGGTTCCGAGACGACGAGCGATTCCAGGTGATCCAACTTGCCCCCGTTAGCGGTGACCAAGACTCGTTCTGGCTTAATAGCAATATCCCGCCACTAGATGACAAGCGAGTTCGTCAGGCTCTGGCCCACGCCATCGACAGGGCCGCCATAGTCGACGCACTCTACCTGAACACAGTAACCGTCGCTGGGGGTCACATCTCGCACGCTGGCCCCAGCGGTGTCCGTTTTGCGGGCGACTTCCTGGGCCGGTATGACTTCAATCCACAGCGAGCGGAGCAGCTCTTAGACGAATCCGGCTATACCAAGGGTTCGGATGGAACTCGGTTCGAACTGAAGTTTATTGGATACCCAACGTTCCCCGCCCCAGAACTAGCTGACGCCGTGTTCGGATATTGGAAGGACATCGGAATAGAAGTTTCGATTGACCAGGGCGACGAGATCACACCTTTCGCGAAGATTTACGATGCCCCAGCCGACGACCCTTGGAGCGGTTACAACGTGGTCCTACAGCTCAACATGTGGACTATCCCGTTCATCATGAATGGGTACTTCAACAGCTCCCGAATCGTTCCAGGCACGGGCACCTACTGGAGCAACAACTTCACAATCAACAGCCCGGTGTTCGACGACAATATGGCGAAGTTTTTGAGCACGGCGGGAGATGAGCAGGTCGAGGCCATGCGCCAGGTCCAAGAGGTGCTGGCCGACGAGCTCCCCACAATCCCAATAACCACCGTACTCTCAAATATGGTTGCCGACGCCAGGGTAAAGAACCTGCCATTAGGATGGGGCATCTTCACCGAACCTCCTCTTGAACCCTTCGACATTAGTTGGGAGGAGTAACGGAGTCAGCCGAACTAGAGCAATTAAGCTGACGGGGGCCTGACGATAAGTCGTCGGGCCCCGTCAGGTCGAGACACATGTAGGGGTAATGCACGCGGGCAAGGCCCCAACAAGTGTTAATGCATAAGGATGTTAGCCAGTAACCGCTCGCGGGCATGCAACTGAGACTTCTCTCCACCCTCAAAGAATCGATCAAGTCCATGGGGTTACCTGCGCCCAACCAACATGCTGTTCGGTTCATCATGCTGCGTTTGTTCGTTGTGGCGCTGACAATCCTATTCGTCATCTCTCTGCTTTTCTTCTTGCTCCAAGCAGCTCCAGGCGATGCGATTGCATACCGATACGGATCGGGTTCGTCCTTCACAGCCGAGCAACTCGAGGAGTTTCGAGCTCAACTTGGTTTGGATAAGCCTATCCTCGTTCAGTATGGAATCTACGTCGGCGATCTTGCGCAGGGGGATTTAGGCCACTCTTCGAGATTCAACACGAGCGTAATAGACGTGATTCTCGACGCACTACCCGAGACGTTCATCCTGATGATCCCGGCGCTTATCATCGGCATCGTCGTCGGGACATTGATCGGAATCTACTCGGCCAGAAAGCCAAACTCTACTCGCGATAATGGTCTCCGGCTGATTTCACTGGTCGGCTACTCCACACCAGAGTTTTGGGTCTCCATCATGCTCATATTCCTATTGTCAGTGCGCCTGGAAATCTTCCCGGTTGGAGGCTTCGTCGATCCCCGACTGGACTCTGGGACACTGAGTTATTACTGGTCCGTTGCCCATCACTCGGTCTTGCCCATTTTTGCACTAAGCCTCATAAGCATTGCTACCTATGCCCGATTTAGTAGAACCAGCATCCTGGAGCAATCCACTGAAAACTACGTTCTTACGGCCCGAGCCAAGGGTCTTGGAGAGGGCAAAACCTTTAGTCAACACATCCTGAAAAACAGTCTCCTACCGATGATCACCCTGGTGGGCATCAGTCTCACATACCTCTTCGGAGGCGCGGTACTGGTAGAGACCGTGTTCGCATGGCCCGGAATTGGACGCTTGATGTTCGATGCCCTGCTCGCTCGTGACTACCCATTAGTCCAGGGCATCTTCCTCATTTCGGCCGTTCTGGTAATTGTCGTCAACCTCTTCGTAGACGTCTTCTACGGATTGGTCGACCCCAGAGTGAGAAGGGCCCGTTAACCTGATGTTACTTTTCTGGCGTAGATTCCAGCAAAGGCGGCTTGCCCTAGCGGGACTAGCCGTAGTGTTGTTGTTTGCGGCAGTGGGTCTGCTCGCTCCGATTATTGCCCCATTTCCATCCTTAGAGACGGACCTGAGCGCATCTGCCAAATCCCCATCTGGGAACCACTGGTTCGGCACCGACACCTTGGGCCGCGACATCTTGAGCGAGGTTCTATGGGGGTCTCGCACCACGCTCTTGCTGGCACTAACCACCATAGCGGCGTCGACTGCGATCGGCGTGGTCATCGGTTCACTAGCGGGCTACTTTGGCGGCTGGCTTGACTTCATACTCTCTCGTTTTATCGATATGTTCCTAGTCATTCCTCGAGTCTTGCTTGCGATTCTCCTCGTAGCTATGTTGGGTTCAACGAGCTGGAATATAGTTTTGGCCCTCACCGTTGCTTTCTGGCCAGTGACCGCACGCCTGGTAAGAGGCGAATACATTACTTTTAGACAACGTCAATTCGTAGAGGCAGCAAGGGCCACCGGCGCTGGCCACTTCACCATCATGTTCCGGGAGATCCTCCCCTCGGCGATCCCCATCATCCTAGTGACGGCAACTTTTCTCATGAGCCAAGCCATCCTTTCGGAGGCCGGGTTAAGCTTCTTGGGGCTGGCTGATCCCGACAATTCCAGTTGGGGACGAATGGTCTTCAACGCCCAGCGAGAATTGCGACACGCCTGGCGGAGCGCAGTCTTCCCCGGAGTCGCTATCGTCCTCGTGGTACTGTCGCTTAACCTAGCCGGGGACGGCCTGAAC
>CAZUGG010000028.1:0-2858 GCA_964619905.1 uncultured Dehalococcoidia bacterium | reverse complement strand
GTTTCTTTATACTTGCACTTGGTTATTGATTGTTTCGGCCACTTACACTCGCCCTGTTCTGTCGATTGCTATTCCTACTGGTTTGGAGAACTGGCCTTCGCCTGCGCCCTGGGATCCCCACATGAACAGGAACGGGCCATCGTTGCTGAACACCTGCACGCGGTGATTCCTCGAGTCGGCCACGTACACTCGACCGGAGCCGTCCACTGCTACTCCTCTGGGGCCGTTGAGCTGACCATCGCCGGTGAGCTGTGAGCCCCACTGGGTGGTGAAATCAAGCTGGACAGTGGCTGGAGCCGTCGCGGCGGCGACTGTGGGGAGCGGCGTTGACGTCGGGACGGGGGTCGGAATAGGCGTGGGATTTGGCGACGCGGCCGAAGCTGTAGCGGCGGCGACTGTGGGGACCGGCGTTGACGTCGGGACGGGGGTCGGGATCGGCGAAGACAATGGAGTCGGGGACGCCTCAAGGGGGGGATCTATCTCAGAAGGAGACGGCCCACCTCCGCCGCAAGCAACTACGGCCAAAACCAAGGCTGGGAAGACTATAAATTTCCAAGCGAAGCGTCCCACGGCCTGGATTATAGACTGCTTTTAGGCGTTTATCGCGCGAAGTATGGCAAGTGCCTTTCCTTGCCCGGTAGTTAGTTTGATGCGGGGTCCTGCACTGGGTCGAGACCTGCTTCGGCGCGCGCTGTATTCACGTGATCTAGGACACGCTGACGTAGTGGAGGCAACGTGTATCGGATGTCTGCGAGCATGCGACTGTCATCGACGAGGTAGACGTGAGGCACCCTGGCGGTGCCGAGGGTAATCTTCGCGTCCGGCACCAGGTCAGCGACGATGCTGGCCATCTCGCCCACCGTCGAGAGATGGCCCCCTGTGTTGTAGATAGGGTTATTTAGATGGCTACTGAGGACGGCCCGAACAAAGATCTCGGCAGCGTCATCCACATAAATCATTGCCGAGGCCTCATTGGGGTCCACTGGGACCTCCACCGGAAGGCCAACACTAGGCCGAGAAATTAGGTCTCCTCCAATAAGGCCGGTGAGGCCAGTGGAACGTCCATGGCCGAAGACGGTGCAGATGCGGATGCTGCGGAGATCGAGGCCCCAACGTGTCCTGTAATGCGCTGCGGTGAAGTCAGTAGCTGCCTTTGTCTGCCCGTACATGTTGAAAGGGAGAGAAGCGTCGTCCTCGGTGACGACACGATCACCGAAGTTTGATTGGTCGCCGTAGCAGGCGATGGAGCTGGCGTACACCACTCTCTCGATACCCGACAGACGAGCCACCTCGAATACATTGGCTGTCCCCTGGACATTGACCAGAAGCCCGTGGAGGGGTCGCTCCTCAGTTTCTGGAGGCAGTAGGGCGGCTAGGTGAACAATCCGATGCACGCCGTGGCCCTTGACCGCCTCCGTTAGGTCTGTGATTTGGGTGATATCACCAGGGCAATCTAAGACGTTCTTGTGAGCCGAGCGGTTCGGAGTCAAATCGAAACGTACGACCTGTTCTCCCCGCGCGACGAGTTTGTCGACTACACGTGTGCCGATGAAGCCGTTGCCACCTGTCACTAGGATCGTCATGGCCGGCATTATAGCGGGGCTTGTTGGCGTACTATTTGAGTTTCCCCAGTCGCTATAATGCCGACGATTGTGACGTAGACTGAGGGATATTGATCAAGATAACCACCGGTTTCAACTTCCAGGGTTCTCCAGACACAAGCTTGATGCCATGGGGCGATCTAGTGGTCTACGCCCAGGCGGCAGAGCAACTCGGCGTGGAGAGTATCTGGGCACCTGAGGGTTGGGCTTTCGATGGCGCGACCCCACTGGCATTTCTTGCTGGTAAGACATCTACGATCAAACTAGGAACCGGAATCCTTCAGATCGGTGCACGCACCCCTGCCAACTTGGCGATGACTGCATTGTCGCTGCAATCTATCTCCGGAGGTCGGTTCATGCTGGGCATCGGCACCAGCGGGCCGCGGGTTATAGAGGGGCTGCATGGCACCGTCTTTGATTACCCTGTTCGTCGCACGAGGGAGACGATCGAGATACTGCGGAAGGCGTTCAGGGGAGAACGTCTCGTCTATGAGGGCAAACACTTCCAACTCCCCTTGAGGGAAGGGGAAGGTAAGGCCATGCGCCTATCAGCGCCGCCTGCAGAAGTTCCCATCTACATCGCTGCTTTGGGCCCTGCCAATCTGCGACTCACAGGGGAGCTAGCCGAGGGCTGGCGCGGCACCCACGTCATGCCTGAGCAAGCCGAGGTTTCTATGAAGCCGCTCGCCGAAGGCGCAGCGAAATCTGGCCGCACAATCGGAGACATCGATCTCCAAGGCGGTGGGACGGTATGGTTCACTGAGGAACCTGATAGCGCTATTGAGGAGCTTAGCCTCGGGCTCGCTTTCACTTTGGGAGGCATGGGTACAAAGCAAAACAACTTCTACAACCACGCTTACAGCAGAGCCGGCTTTGCCGACGAAGCCAAGGAGATCCAACGGCTCTGGCTAGACGGCAAGCACGACGAAGCCCGAAGCTTGGTCCCCAGAGAACTGGCGGCCAGGATTCACCTTGTCGGAACAGACGATATGATCAAAGATAGGATTCGCGCTTATCGAGATGCAGGCTTCAACTCTCTCAACGTTGCCGTCCGGCAAGAGAAGATACCTCCAGCACAACTTGGCTTGAACGATCGCATTCATTTGCTCAGTCGAGTCATGGACCTAGTGACACAAATTAACGCCGAACCCCGAAATGGGATCAGCTCTTGAGCGTCCCATCTGACCCAAGTGCTAGCGCTGCCGAGGAGGCCGTGGCCCGGCTCCAGGCCCAGGTCGAAGAGCTCACTCGGGCCAT
>CAZUGG010000027.1:0-6344 GCA_964619905.1 uncultured Dehalococcoidia bacterium | reverse complement strand
AAGCGGCTGGAGAGAGCGCAGGTGTAACTCACGGCCGCCAGCAACGCGAATCTCCCGGCTTGGGTGAAGCAAACGAGCAAGACAGAGGATTCGCAGGCAATGATAAGGGGTCAGTTCCCAGATACCTTCAAGCGGTGTTCCATCAATGGGATGCAAGAAATTGATGGGTATCGACTGAGGATCCAATTCGACGAGCGCCATGAGTACGTCTATGACATCTTCTGTGCTCTCACCCATACCGAAGATGGCCCCACTGCACAGGTTCAAACCGGCCGCTCGTGCAGATCGGAGGGTTTCGATCCGGTCATGGTAGCCGTGACTCGTCACAATGTTTGGCGTAAATGACTCGCTGGTGTTGAGGTTGTGGTTCAACTGGTCAACACCAGCTTCTTTGAGCGCTCGTGCCTTCTCCTCATCAAGAAGTCCTACACAAGCACAGATTTTAATGTCGATCTCGTTCCGGATCTTCCTTGTCGAATCGGCGAGATACTCGACCTCGCGCCAGGAAGCGCCTCGACCGCTGGTCACGATACAAAACCGTTTCGCTTGAGAACGTTTGGCCGCCCGCGCTTCCTCGAGCAATTTCTCTTGACTGACCATCGGGTATTTCTCAATAGGCGCGGAAGAGACGCGTGATTGGGAGCAATAACCGCAGTCCTCGGGGCATAGTCCGCTTTTGGCGTTCATCAGCACATGCAAATGCACCTTGTTGCCACAAAAGTGTCTGCGCACCCGATACGTTTCATTGAGCAAATGAAGTACTTCTGAGTCCGGAGCTTTCAGCACCGCTGAGCATTCGGACCGTGTCAGTACTTGCCCAGCTAACGACTTGTCGGCCAAGGTTGAAAACTCGATCTGATTAGGTGTGGTCGTCACGATGTCATGGCTCCCGGATGCGAGAAGATGATGCAGGCATTATGGCCTCCAAAACCAAAGGAGTTCGATAGCACATGCAGAATCCGACACGACCTTGGTTCGCCGCGCACACAATCGATTGGCATGTCAGTTAGGTCATCGCAGTTGAGGGTCGGCGGCACAATCTGCGAATCAATCGACTTCACCGCAGCGACAGCTTGCGCAGCTCCAGAAGCACCAAGCATATGTCCGGTAGACCCCTTAATCGCTGTCACTGGAATACCGCCTGCTGCCGCACCAAGAGCGGCACCTAGGGCTTTCAACTCCGCAGCGTCGCCTAACTGCGTCCCAGTCGCATGGGCGAAAATCGCACTGAGTTCACTGGGTTTCACTCTGGCCTTCTCCAGCGCCCTTCCAATGGCCCTTGCGGCTGGCTCGCCACTGGGGTCCGGATGTGTCTCGTGAGTCGCATCGGTGGTTGCCCCGTAGCCGGTCACCTCTGCGTACACTTGGGCTTTCCGCGCAATAGCATGCTCCATATCTTCGAGTACGAGCACCGCAGCACCCTCTCCAAGCACAAATCCATCACGCATTCGGTCGAAGGGCCGGCAGGCTTTTGCCGGATCGTCATTTCGTTTCGAAAGAGCGCCGAGCGCATCATCGCCAACAAGTGTCAGTGGTGTGATACAAGCCTCGGCAGCCCCAGCAAGCATGACTTTTGCATCCCCGCGCCGGATAACCTCCATAGCTTCTCCTACCGCGTGAGCTCCTGTAGCACAGGCCGTTGCAACAGCAAAGCTCGTACCCTTCAGGCCAAGCAGCATAGCGATCTGAGCGGCGGCCATGTTGTTCAGCATCCGCGGAATCAGAAAAGGGCTCACTGGTTTCGACCCCTGGCCCGTGGCCTCGATGGACGAAGTTTCCCCACCGTGGCTGGATCCAATTACGAGTCCGGTGGAATACGCATCGTGGTCACTGATTCCCGCATCATCCCAAGCCTCAAGGGCGGCGCCAATCCCAAACTGAGCATAACGATCGAGTCTTCGTTCCCGCCTCCTATCAACCTCCACGGGGAGATCGAAATCTGTAACCTCAGCTGCAATACGGACGGAGAATTCGCTCGCATCAAAAAGGGTAATGGGACCCGCCGCCGAGCGTCCCTCACATAGGGAGCGCCAGAATTTATCTAGACCGGAGCCAAGCGGGCTCACAACGCCGAGCCCAGTCACAACGACGCGGCATCTCATCATCCAGTTACCTGGCAGACTCCACCTAGGAGCTGCGATCCGCCAACCATGACGCAACGCTCTGTTTATTCAACTCCAGCCACCGTTCATTCAATCTGATTCGCTCAAGCGTCTGCTGAACGGTTCGAGCGGCAGAAGGTGCGGGATGCCTTTCGAAGAAGTCGCGGACGTCATCATGACGCGCGGCGCTAGCAAAGTTGCCGCCGATACCAACGAGGCGAGTAATCGCAAAGCCACCCTTCCCATAGCGCCGATCAAATTCTGTCCAATTCCTCTTAACGAAGTCCCAAGCCAAGTCACGTCCTTTGAGGTTATTTGCCAAGGAAACAACCAGAAGGACAGCGTCCTGAACACGAACCTCACTCGTTAGCGCGCGCTCGAGGGTTTCCTCGAGCAGCAAATGATCGTCGAAACGGGTGAGAGCACCAAGCAGACGCATTTTCTCTTCACTAAGATTAGCTGCCTTCTCCAGCTTCCATAGTTGATCGTAAACTGTGCGGTCACCATACTGAGCCACCATACCGAAGACCAAGCCGCGAATATCTGGGTGTAGACTCGACTCGTCAGTTAGATATCTCTCGAAGCGAGCACGAGCCTCCTCAAGCAAGACCGGATCCCCGTAATAACCGCGCTGCGCCAGCACTATACTGCGGCGCAGTGAGTCGAGATGACCTTCACCTCGTTTGGCATCCCATCCAACCTCATCAGTAATGCGCTCTAAAAGGCTGCCAGCGAAAACACCATACGGTCGGAGGCAGGGTTCGTCAGCAATGAGCGCCTCCAAGCCCCTTAGGTTACTCGCCAAGTCAGCCCAGACGGATGCGTCATCCTCGTCAAAGTAGGCCCCCGCTACATCCAGGAATTGAGTCGCAGGCGAGATGCCGGCTCGCATCAGTGCATAGGCATCATTCTGCACACCGAGGCGGTCCGTAGGAGGGACCTCCTTCGACCTTACAGCTATCTGGATCCTTGCCCAATCCTCAGGCGTGTAATTGACCCGGAAGAAACCAGTCTGTCCGGAGTTCAACTTGACCCAGTCGCCCTCGGTGTGTACGACGATTTCACCGTCACGCGAGCCGAGAAGTGTCGCCTGGGTTTGTCCCTCCTTAGGTAGTACAAGAATCGGTACCTGCCACAGCGCTTGGTCTTTGGAACCACCACCCAGCAACCGGCTATAGAGGAATCGACTCTGGGACAGCTTTACCCGCACGCTTCCATCACTGCGCTCGGTTGTCACGTCCACAACGGGATAACCCATCTGCTGGGTCCAGCTGTTCATGATGGCGTTGACTGGTTGTCCGCTAGCCACTTCGAGCGCCTTCCACAGATGCTCCGTCCGTGCGTTTGCATATTGATTGTCGGCAATATAGGAGCGGAGACCCTCTCTAAAGGCGTCTGGACCCAAGAATTGCTCCAGCATGCGCAGTACAGAGCCCCCCTTACTGTAGCTAATAGCATCGAAGATTTCGCGGATCTCAGCAGGATCTTTCACCGCAACCTCGATAGGGTGAGAACTCTCTAGTCCATCCAGACTCAAAGCTGCGTTGGTATCTTGACTTACAAACTGAGTCCACATCTGCCAATCAGGGAAAATGACGTCGACGGCCTTGTCTCCCATCCACGAGGCGAAGCTCTCGTTGAGCCAAAGGTCGTCCAACAATTCAATCGATACAAGATCGCCAAACCACATATTAGCCATCTCATGAGAGACGACTTCCATAATCCGTTGCCGAGCCACGGCGGCCGAGTTGTCCTCGTCAAACAGTAGTGCCGTCTCGCGGTACGTGATGCATCCCCAATTCTCCATAGCTCCCGCGGCAAAGTCGGGTACGGCAATATGGTCCATCTTCGGCAACGGATAGGGAATCCCAAAATATTCGTTGAAGTAGGCTAGGAGTTTGACTGAATTCTCGAGCGCGAACCGCCCTTGTTCCTCCTTGCCACGAGTGGTGAAAACACGCACCAAAGTCCCGTCATCCGAGGTCGCCTCTACCGATCCCAAATCACCGACTACAAAGGCGACAAGATATGTCGACATCCTGGGCGACTCTTGAAAGCGGATCGTCTTGGACCCATCATTCCTCACTGTCCTGGCGACAGGCATGTTGGAAACCCCTACCAGATGTTCGGGAATGGTCAGCGTGACCTCAAATGTTGCCTTCAAGGAAGGTTCATCCCAGCAAGGGAACGCGCGGCGGGCATCGGTAGCCTCGAACTGCGTGGTGGCCAGATAGCGTTTAGCGCCGGCCTCATCTATGTATTCACTGCGATAGAAGCCCCGGAGCTGGTCATTCAAAACCCCGGTGAACCTACAATCCAGTAATGCGGACCCCTTGGGCAATTCTTCGTCAAAATCGAAGACAGCAGTCTCCTCGATGTCGTCGGTACTGACTCTCCCCTCAATGTTTCGACCGTCAGTCAAGGTCACGATGGCAGACGAGATTTCCAGTTCAGCAGAGTTGACTACTATCTGCGTCGTCGCTTCGGTAATCTCGATCTCAATCGCTGCCGATCCCCTGAAGTCAAACATTTCAAAGTCAGGAGTCAGGTGTATCGCGTAACGAAGCGGTTTGACGGTCGCGGGGAGCTTCTTCACATCGGTGCCATTCACGGCGGTCTCCCAAACTACGAGGTAGGATTCGGCGACAGCCAAGTCGCGTAGGGTCGGCAAGATTGTAGCGCCTTCAACTGAAGTGCGCCACGGCCCAACGACGTCATCGATTGCTCGTCACGACCTGAGGCTACTAATGACGCTCTTGATCCTGTCATCATCTGCCTGGCGCAGCGGATTGAAGCTCACGTGGTTAATCGTACTGCCCCAACGCTCGATAAAACATTCGGCGATCTTCTCATAAGTTCCGACCGTGACAAAGGTGTCAAACATCTCATCGGTAACCAGGTCAGCCATCTGATCCCACTTCCCTTCTTTGGACAAGGAGTGCATCTCAATCGCCTCTTCTACCCAGCCATGAATCTCCATAACGCTGCGATAGGCTGGGGTGGATCCGTAGAAGGAAATCCTGCGCCGAACAGCCGGTCGCTGGGCCTCGATTTCCTCTTCGTTCGCACCAGAGATATAAAAACCCTGACCAACAAGATCGAAGTCATCAAAGGAGCGACCTGCTTTTGAAAGGCCCGCGGCGACCTGCGGGATGATCACCTTTCGGGCATACGTAGGCGTGTTAAAAGAATGCATCCTTAAGCCGTCACATGTCTCGCCTGCCAAACGGAGGTTGTAGGGATTGAGTGCCGAGACGTAGACCGGAATGCCTGGGTGTTCGATCGGTTCAGGCCTGAAAAGAGGATTCATCAGGCTGAAGTTGTAGAAGTCGCCCGCAAAACTCAGCTCGGTCTCTTCCTGCCAACAACTCCAGATGTGTCGCAACGCGGCGATGTACTCTCGCAGCTTGGGACCAGGAGATTCCCACTTCACGCTGAACCTACGTTCCATGTGGGCTTTGATCTGTGTTCCTAGCCCTAGCAGGAGGCGCCCCTTTGAAAACTGCTGCAGGTCCCAGGCCTCATAGGCAGTCACCATAGGACTTCGAGGGAAGGCGATCAGAACAGATGTGGAGAGTGTCAGGCGCTGGCAGTGCTCCGCAGCGAGGACTAACCGGAAAAACGGATCATAACTGGTCTCACCGGTGGAAATCCCATCGTAGCCCAGGGACTCCGCCCGTGCGGCCTCATCAATAACGCCGGCAAGCGTGTCAGAAGAGAGAGTGTAATCGACTTTCATAGATCCCTCACACCAGTTTACGAGCGATACGATAGCGCAGCTATTTTTGGTAGCAAGATGCCATTAAGCCGCCCCGACAAGTGTTCTTTTCCTCTTCAAAAGCATCGTGAGTGTCAGGATTGCAGCCGCTGCAAGGATAAACAGGTAAATCCACCATATGAGGTCGTAGCTCTTAGTTCTATCAAAGACAAGGCCCGCGGCCAGGGGGCCGAACGCGTTCGACGTCATGTTAAACGCCGTCACTACACCGCGGATGGCGCCCAGAGCCTCACGGCCGAAATACACGGGCCACACAAGTTGGAAAAGGGTGGTTATGGCGCCAAAAAAAATCCCGTAGAAAACAGCCCACAAAAAAGCCACCTGGACACTCGTGATCTGGAGTAAAACGAGAAGGCTTCCAGAAAGACCGACATACGCCAACACTAAGAGACTCTTCGTCGAAATTCGATCCGCGACGAAACCGGTCACCACCCCACCTGCAAGAGCGGATGCTGCCCACCCAG
>CAZUGG010000026.1:0-14378 GCA_964619905.1 uncultured Dehalococcoidia bacterium | reverse complement strand
TTTGGCAGACTCGCATCGAACCCGAATTCAGAGAACGGGCTCCCTACGTCGTACGCGAGGAGAACACTGACCAATGGTTTGCGGATGGCAACATCAGGTTTGGCCTCATGGGAAGCAACATCCAAGCTGGGTTACGATTCGAGGAACGCCACCGACTTTCAATGGTAGGCCGTTACCACGACGTTCCTGAGGCAGGTTACGACCCTCACGTTCGCATCAAAGACATGGACCTGGATGGCGTTACCGGAGACGTCTTATACCCATCGATCGCGCTTTCAGGCTGGATGATCCCCGCTAGCGATCTAGTATCGGCCATGTTTCGCGCCTACAACGATTGGGTGGCAGAATATTGCAAGCCTTATTCTGCCCGCCTGCGTGGCCTAGCCCTACTGAACGTCGACAACGTGGAAGAAGCGGTCCAAGAACTGCACCGAGCCGCGAACATGGGCTTAGCAGGCGCCATGATTCCTGTAGGCCCACTTGAGCCTCCTTACTATCACACTGTTTATGAGCCCTTATGGGCCGCAGCTCAAGACCTTGAAATGCCATTGACCTTACATGTGGGTACGGCACGTTGGTGGCCTGGCGCCCCTGAGCTAACTCTGGAAATCCTATCGGATCCCTATGAATTGACCAATTCCGATATTCGGGCACGGAATGCGCTAGTGTGGATGATGTTCTCGGGCGTATTTGATCGTTATCCCAAACTTAAGGTTGGAGCGATTGAGTACGAGGCTGCCTGGGCCGCCTACTTCCTCGACAAAATGGATAACGTATACACCCAACGCCCCTTAGATTTTGTCAAACGATTCAAGTCGGATGCGATCCCCAGTGATCTCTTTCGCGAAAGCGTCTTTATCAGTTTTCAGGAAGACGCTTTGGCCGTACGTCTCCGCGATCACATCGGGATTGATTCTCTATGCTGGGGTTCGGATTTCCCTCATGCGGAGTCCACATTCCCGCGGTCTCGCGAGATCGTGGATCGTATCCTCCAAGAAGTCCCCCCCGATGAAAAGGCCAAGATCGCGGGCGGAAACACCGCTCGTTTATTCCGCTTCAATTAGGCGGCTTGTCCTAACGCTCTGTCTCAAGAAATGTCTTAATGACATCTGCGAGTTGAGCGGAGGCGAACTCCGCCGCGTTGGCATCCCCCACGTCCAGCGTAGTAATCGCCAGATGGCTTACCAATTGCCCCAAACGATCGCTCCTCCGACAGAATTCCGCCTCAAAGGGACTGCCGGCCTCAATATGGAGGGTCGGCGCCTGAATAAGAGGTAACTTTTCCGCCGCTTTGTAGGTGAACACCGCCCGGTAGATTGCCCAAATACTCTTCCTAGCGAGTTGAACATCTACTGCATAACGAGCCATGAAATCGAGAAGTGTTGACGGGACCTCTTGTGTTGGCGCGGCCCCAGTGAACCACCAATGCTTCATGATAGCCATTGTCGCCTCACCCCAGATCTTCGGTAGATGCGATCCGTCGCCTAGGATGGTCGCTAGTTGAGCAGAGTGGGCCTCTAGTCCCTTGAGCAACGTGTCCCTTTCGTCCTGATCTTCCACAAGTGGAAAGCCCATCAGAATCAGCCGGTCTACGCGGGCAGGCCAAGTAGCAGCCATATCGGCTCCAATACTTGCACCGGTGTGGAGCCCGAATACGTGGGCACGATCCAACTGGAGTGTGTCCAACAACTGAACGACAGCCCCAGAAAGATCTCCAATCGCTGCGTCTTCCCGTGGCGGATCCGAGTTGCCGCACCCAGGAGTATCCACCGCTATAACCCGAAACCGAGTCGATAGCTCTGGAATGAGTTTGTGATAGGTCTGAGCTGACAGCGGCGCTTGATGTAGCAAGACGAGAGGCTGCCCATCACCTTCAGTAACATAGTGGACTTGGCCCAAAGCTGTGTCTGCGTAGGCGCGTTGCATGAGGTTTCTAGCTCAGTCCTTCACGGATGATTTTTGTTAGGCGTTGTTGCTCACCGGATAGGTCGCCAGGCTCTACTGGCACCGGCATTCCCTCGAGGGCCTGCTTGATCTCCCCTTTCAACAAATCCCCTTCCGCGGGAGAAAGCTCCCACTGGTCGATGATGTCATCCGAACTCCATTGAACGATCTGCCGGAAGCCATAGTCTGCAACGGCCCTATGCGCAATCTCTGTTAGCTTCTTCATTCAGCCCCTACTGACCGTCCATAAACCACCATCGACGATCAACGTGTGTCCGCTCATATAAGAGGCCTCTTGTGAGGCCAAAAATGCGATTACGTTGGCAATCTCTTCGGGCCGACCGATTCGGCCAAGGGGGTGTAATCGCGCCAAATCTTCAATCGCTTCGCTGCTCTGCGTCCCACCGCGAGACTGGGGAGTGTCCACAGGTCCTGGCGCAATACAGTTGATCCGAATACCTTTGCTCGTGTACTGGTTGGCCGCAACAGTCGTGAGGTGGATAAGACCAGCCTTGGCAACAGAGTAGGGTACTGATGCACTTGCCCCTTGCACCCCTGCCATTGATGAGATGTTCACGATGGCCCCTCCTTTCTCAGACATAGCCCGGATGGCAGCCCGCATGCAGAGAAAGGGCCCTTTTAGATTCGTGGCCATCATCAGGTCCCAGTCCCGTTCGTCCAACTCAGCAACCGCAGGGGTTCGCATCAGGGTTCCCGCGGCGTTAACAAGCACATCCAAGCGTCCAAAGTCCGAGACCGCTCGGTCAACCATGCCAGAGACCAGCGTAGCCTTTGAAACATCTACCGAGACCGTATCGATAGATAGCCCTTCCTCGTCGGCAAGCTTGCGCGTCTCCTCCAAACCGGCCATGTTTCTGTCCGCCGCAAGCACCTTGGCCCCTTCCCTAGCAAAAAGCAACACCGTCGCCTGGCCAATGCCAGATGCTCCGCCAGTCACTATGGTTGCTAGGTTTTCGAGTCGATCTCGAATAATTCACACTCCCAAAGACAATGCGTCGCCTATTCTGCCAAGGCGATCCGCTGAGGGCAAGCGACGACAACGACCATCAGGGCCAGTGTTTCGCTCCAGCTACTTGTTGACAGATGTTATCAGCACAATACTCATCAACGTCCTCTTATTTCAGCCCCAAGTAGGTGCTCTGGGTCTGCCAACAAGTACCGATGGGCAACAGATCGGGCACAATCGAGATCCCAAGAAATTCGTTAGTCCAACTAGCAGGACAAGATTCAGGAGGAACTTTGAGGGGGTGGGCCTTTCAGAACCCAACCCTGTCCCGTTGGAACTGATCTCCTGTCAAAAACTGAACCCACCCGAACCCGCATACCAACAACAAACCATTGCGAACATAGGACAGCTGACTTACCGTTGGGACCAGAATAGTGACCGAAAGCCAACCCGTAACGACACCTGCGAGGTCAACGCAACTTAGACGTCGACATAGAATTCCGGATACGAATACTCCATGAGGAAGGAAAGTTTAGCTCGTGTTTAAAGTCGGGTACTCAAGGACATTCAACCTCGGCAACTTCAATAGTGAACGAATCGAATATGAAGCCGAGTTCGACGACGGGCACGACCCTGAAGCGTCTTTCGATGTCGTCCGCGACACGGTCATGAAGATGCGGCAGAGAAGTCGCGCCAAATATGCGAGAGAAATCGCCGACACGCACCAACCCGAAGGCCACCAGCATCCGCCTGCCCAGACTTAACTTAACGGGGCACCACGCCAAGGTTAGTTTGATGCCTCTGCCTTTGTTTTAACCGCTGGCTTAATAGGCGGTGCGCTCCTCCAGTCGGGGATCCCATCCTCGGGCCTGGCAGCAGCGTATCCCTCCTCTTCACCTTTGCTGACCTCGGACCAATGAGCATGATTCAGCTGGTGGAGAGTAAAACAAGCGCTCAACGCGTTGTAAAAACCTTGATTGTCCTGCGTCTCATTCACAGACTCCTTGATCATCAACGAAGTCATCGAGGGAAGCCTCGCTATGCGGCGCGCGAAGGCCAATGTTTCGTCCGCCAGGCCGTCTAACGGAAATATCTTGCTCACCATGCCCAAACGGTAAGCTTCCTCTGCGTCAATGGAGTCGCCAGTAAGCATGAGCTCCTTGGTCTTACGGATGCCAAATTCCCAAGGATGTGCGAAGTATTCGAGGCCACACATGCCCAAACGAGTACCAACCACATCTGCGAACACCGCGTTGTCGGCAGCAACGATGAGGTCGCAACACCAAGCCAGCATCAGTCCGGCGGCCAGACAGTTCCCCTGAACCTGTGCGATCGTGATTTTGCGGAGATTCCGCCAACGACGTGTGTTGTCAAAAAAGAAATGCCACTCCTGCAGCGTCCGCTGCTCCGCACCTTTCTTCGTACCTCCATACGCCTTCATGGTCGGATGCTGATCGGGCCCGGGTGCACGTTCCGCCCGCGCCACAGAGGATCCAAGATCGTGGCCGGCCGAGAACGCCGGCCCAACACCCCCAAGGATCACCACGCGAACCTCGTCGTCAGCTTCTGCTGTGAGGAACGCATCATTGAGCTCTACGAGCAAACCGCGGTTCTGCGCATTGCGGGCGCCCGGCCTGTTCATCTGAATACGAGCGATTTTGCCTTCATCTAAGGTCTCGTAAGTTACATATTGGTAGTCGGACATAGCGCCCTCCTCGGCTCGGTGTTGAATTCTTTGGTTGATCGGCCAGGCATGAACCGGTTCTTGTGGAGCTCATCGGAGCATACTTGTGGGCCCGAATTGGTTCAATAGTCTAGTTGCATCTCATGCACATCCAGTTCGTGAGATCCGACCCAAGAACGGCTGTCCACGGTAAGGCTCTACGAACCGATCTAAACCATAGGGCACCAGCGCTAAAGGTTTCCAAAGAATTAGAAACCCGGCGTCTTTATTACGCCTTCTCGCTCTAGGACCTCGACCTCGGACTCCTCACCCCCAAGGATTTCTGTGAGTTGAACCCGTGAATGCTCCCCCAATAAAGGCGGTGCGGACGATGGCTTCGCCGGGGTCCGGCTCATATGCTGAAGTGCATTGGCTATTAACGGGATCTCACCGATAGTTGGGTGAATCTGGTTCCAGACCAGCCCCCGAGAAGTTGCTTGAGGATCCTCCAGAACCTCGCGCAGATCATTGATCGGCGTAACAGGAACACCCACGTCGGAGAATAACCGAACGCATTCCTCCTTCGTTCGAGTTGCAATCAGCTTTGCTATTTGAGGAACAAGTTCGGCCCTGTTAGCCACCCTGCCCGAGTTCGTTTGGAATCTCTCGTCTTCCCACAAAGCTGGCGCTCCTAAAGAATCGACAGCTCGGCGGTACTGTTGATCATTGCCCACCGCGAGCATGAACCAGCCGTTAGAAGCTTCGAACGCCTGATAGGGAACTATCTGGGGATGAGCACTGCCCAGTGGACCAGGCGGTTCCCCTGTTGTCAGATAGGATTGAGCTTGATTCACCATCGACATGAACCCCACATCGAAGAGAGAAAGGTCGAGATGTTGTCCAGAACCGCTTCTTTGGCGCTCGATGTATGCGGCGAGAATCCCAGTTGTTGCGGTCAGCCCGGTAAGCATATCGATCCAGGCCACTCCGATCTTCATGGGCGAGCCTCCAGATTCCCCTGTAACACTCATCACGCCGGTCATACCCTGAAGGGCCGCATCATAACCAGGCTCCGATGATCGCGGTCCCGTCTGTCCAAAGCCTGTAATCGAAGCATATATTAGCGTCGGATGGGTCTCTGATAGCGTGGGGTAATCCAGACCAAAACGAGCTAAATCGCCAGTTTTGTAGTTTTCTACGACCACGTCGGCCTTCTCTGAGAGACGACGAACTAGAGCACTCCCCCGTTCGTCCTTAAGGTCAACCGCTAGACTCTTCTTACCCCGGTTAGCAGACAAATAATAGGAACTCTCACTCCCCATGAATGGAGGACCCCAACCACGAGTCTCATCTCCCCAAATGGGCTCGACCTTCCAAACTTCGGCGCCTAGATCGCTAAGCATTTGGGTCGCAAAAGGCCCCGCAAGCACGCGAGACAGATCGAGGACATGAATGCCTTCTAGAGCTTTCATGAACGACCCACGTTGCTTAGTCCTAGAATCAAAATCGCCACGAGCCGCCTCCCCCTAAATTAATGGGTGTATCTTACAACCCTCCACATACTCGGATAGGTGCGTAGATCACACGAGCCTCGTCGGCTCCTCGACAGCATCCTTGACAGCACTGAGACCCGACACCAGAATTGCCAAAATTATCCCAATGGAGCACGCATATGGCACTGAAGGTCGTCTCCGCAGACTCTCACGTGGTCGAGCCGCCGGATCTCTGGACCTCTCGACTTGGCGATGAATATGCAGATCGAGCTCCTAGACTAATCCAAACCGACAAAGGTGCCATATTCGAAGTCGGAGGAGTGTCGGCACCAGCAGTGGTCGGGGGCTTCGTAACGCCTGCCAAAGCTGGGTTGGGATTCGCCACCCGTGTGGGCGAGGGACTGGTCGGCGGCTGGGATCCCGAAGCACGCATCCCCGACATGGAAAGGGACGGGATTGCCGCAGAAGTACTCTACCCAAGCTTCGGGATGCGACTCTTCGGAATTGATGATCCCGCAATGCAACGTGACACATTCCGCGCCTACAACGACTGGGTTGCCGAGTACGCCTCTACGAGCCCTAAGCGACTATACGGACTGGGCCTAATCTCGCTTTATGACGTGGACACCGGAGTTAAGGAACTTGAACGGTGCTCCAAGATGGGCCTCCCCGGCGGCATGGCATGGGCCGAGCCCCAAGAAGGGTACAGCTACGCCTCGGATTACTACGACAGGTTCTGGGCCGCGGCGCAAGACCTTGAAATGCCAATTAGCCTTCATACCTTTGCCGGGAAAGCCCGTAACGTGTCTGATCTATTTCTTGCCAGATACTCATGTGCCACACATGTGATTCAGGAATCCATCGCAACTCTGCTTTTCTCCCATGTGTTTGAACGCTTCCCACGATTGATCGTCGTGTCAGCCGAGAACGATATAGGCTGGGTGCCACATCTGATGCAACGTATGGACCACGCATATATCCGAAAGGGAGCCCGCCATGCACCCAAGTTTCCCTCAGGCATGCTGCCCAGCGAAATATTCAAACGAAACGTCCGGGCCACGTTCATGGAAGATCTCGCCGGCGTTAGCCTGGCGACCCTCGTGGGGCCTGAAGTCTTCATGTGGGCTTCCGACTATCCCCATGACGACAGCACTTGGCCCGAATCACGTGACGTCATCCAAGAGCAGTTCGCGGGCATTCCTTCGTCGCACAAAGACAAAATCACGTACTCAAACGCCGTGTCAGCCTATCGCATGGACTTGCCCGCATGAGGCCAAAACGATGGTAGCACCACTCGACGGGATCAAGATTCTTGACCTTACAATCTTCCAAAACGGGCCTTGGGCAACTGTCATGCTCTCCGACATGGGAGCCGACGTCATCAAAATAGAGGATCCAAAGGGTGGCGACCCCGGCCGCGGACTGGGAAGCGTCATTCCCGGACAGTACAACTCCTACTTCGAAACCATGAACCGAAACAAGCGCAGTGTTACGCTCAATCTCAAATCAGAAGAAGGCCGCAAGATTTTCCATCGTCTGGCAGAGTCGACCGACGCGATCACACAGAATTTCCGGGTCGGAGTAGTCGAGCGCCTCGGCATCGACTACGAGACAATCAGTGGGATCAACCCGCGCATCATCTATGCCTCGGTTTCGGGCCTCGGCCATGAAGGACCACATGCACGCGACGGCATCTTCGACTCTTTAGGGCAAGCGCGGGGAGGCTTCCTTTGGATGAACTCCCTGGGACGCGAGTACCCGGAAGCGCCCGCAGGAGGAATTTCTGACCAGTGTGGCGCGATGACATTGGCCTGGGGCGTAGCCATGGGTGTGATCGCCAGGGAACGACATGGCGTGGGCCAGCACATACAAACATCACAGTTGGGCGGCATCATGATGCTACAGGCTATGGCCATTAATGGTTACCTCATAAATGGCACGTTGCCCGGAGTCCGTGATCGGGCACGGACTCCAAACCCCTTGATGAACACCTACCGGTGTAGTGACGGAAAAGTGGTCGCCATTGGAGGCGTAGGGCCAGACCGATACTGGCCCGCCTTCGTCAAGGTAACAGGATTAGAACACCTCGAGGCAGATCCTCGGTTCAACAACGCTTCCGTACGAGCCTCCAATAGCTCAGAGCTTATCGAATTGCTCGACGCGATCTTCGTCACGAAACCTCGAGACGAGTGGGTCAAGGCCATGAACGAACAGGGGATTATTTGCCAGCCAGTATTGGACTACTCCGAGGTCGCCTCTGACGTGCAAGCAGTCGACAACGGCTACATTACAGACGTCCCTCACCCTACCGCTGGAACACTCAAGCAAGTGGGTATACCTGTAAAGTTACCTGCGACACCAGGAGCAACGGTAAGTACAGCTCCCGAGCTTGGCGAGCACACCGACTCAGTCCTAGCAGATCTTGGGTTCTCGACAACGGAGATCAAGGGCCTGCGCAAGCGAGGCATTGTCTAGAGGCGCCGAAGCAGGAACGCGACCCAATCATCAAGGACCCGGTTCTGGGTGAGAACGAAGCCTTCCTCGAGAGCTCGCGCCTCAATCCTCCCCGTATCTTTCCCTTGAAAACCGGAGATTATCGCCTGGCCCCCTGGCAAAATAACATCCGCCATTTCCCCCAATATTAGGTCGACAACGTGTACCGTTATGTTCGCCATGGCTAACTCGAAGGTGCCTGAGCTAACAAGCTCATGGGGGAGACCACCTTCAACCACGAGCAGCCGATCATGAAGACCCGCCCGGCTGGCGTTTTCCGTTGCTTCACGAACAGCCTCGGAGTCGTTGTCCAATGCGACTACCTTTTCAGCACCTAGCTCAATAGCTGCTAGCGCGAGCACTGCAGATCCCGTTCCCACATCCAAAACCCGTGGCCCGGGCCTGCCGAGGCTTTCTAACATTTCAAGACACAAGCGAGTCGTTGGGTGGTGCCCTGTACCAAAGGCCATACGAGGGTCAATGTTAACCACTACGTCACCCGAAGAGGTCTCAAATTCTGCCCATGAGGGCTTGAGGACAAGTCTCTTCCCAATACGAAGTGGTGGAAAGTTCGCCTTCCACGTTTCTCCCCAATTCTCAGGCGACACTGGTAAAACAACGAACTCCCGAAGGTCAAGGACCGCCCGGATCAGCTCCAGCATCACCTCAAAGCGGGCGCGTAGATCGGTCCCGTCGTCCCGAACATAGCCTCGCAGGATAGCCTCATCTGCGTCGGGGGGTTGTTCTAGAGAAACGTTCTGCAAATAGCGGTTGAAAAATTGCCAGCCAATCTCGCAGGCTTCGCCTGAGACCTCAATGGAGTATTCCAACCAGCCGAGATCGATGGGCTTAGACTTAGTTCCCAACCGTTTTGCTTTGTCCAAACGCACCTTTCTTGTAGGCTAGCCTTCCAATGTCCAACGCTAGCGAATCAATCCCAGCTCTATTCCGATTGTACCCGCGAGCGCTGCGGAGGCACGTTGTTCAATAGGGAATCCCCAACGCAGGCCGTGCAACACCCTCCATCTTCGAAGGGCAATGTCTTTGCTGCCCTCAGGATACGCAACTTCCGAACCCTGCTCGCGAGCACACTGTTCGCCCAGCTAGGTCTCTGGACTCAGCAAGTTGCACTGGGTTGGCTTGTTTTCGACCTCACCGATTCACCGCTACAGCTAGGTTTGGCCTCCGTCTTCACGGGCTTCGCCATGTTCATCATGTCCCCGTTCTCTGGTGCAATTGCCGATCGGATCGACCGGCGCAAAGTGTTGTTCTGCAGCCAATTCACCCTAGGAACTCTCGCCATCACCATAGCGACCTTGGTCATCACAGACGTGGTTGAAGTGTGGCATCTGTATGTGACCGCCGCTTTATCGGGAATCAGCTTCTCTGTGAACGGTCCATCGCGCCACACTCTCGCGTTTGACATGGTAGGCAAGGAAGAACTGGCCTCAGCGATCTCTCTCAACTCAATCGCTCAAAACTTGATGCGTGTAACGGGCCCCGCGGTAAGCGGAATACTCATCGGCAGCGTGGGAGTGGAAGGCGCCTACGTCGTACAAGCCTGTGCTGCCTCGTTGTCCATGATCATGTTGACGAGAATCGCATACGTGGAGCGCCAACGGCCGATAGAGTCAGCAAACGTATTCTCCAGCATCAAACAGGGTGTTGCCTACGCCCGCCATGACAGACCTCTCTTCCTGCTCCTGACCCATAGCGTGATCTCAGTGATCTTCGTCATGGCTTTCCTCCACCTCATGCCAGCGTACGCGGAAGATGTACTGGGATTCGGTGGTCGTGGATTTGGTTTGCTCATGTCAATGGTCGGCGCAGGTGGACTAATAGGATCACTGCTCGTTGGGGCATTGGGCTATCCCCGCGGCAAGGCTAAATGGCTAGTTGGTGCAACCGTCCTAGCCGGAATTATGCTTCTCGGCATGGGTTCGTGGGCGGTCGCAGCTTTTGCTATTCCTGCCATGTTCATACTTGGCGCGACGCAGACAATCGTCTTCGTCGAGGGCAACGCCCTAGTGCAAGTCTATTCTCGAGATGAGTACCGCGGTCGAGTAATCTCTCTATTCTTCATGACTCACGGCCTCGTGCCCGTGGGCACCCTGTGGGCGGGTGGTCTAGCGGAGGTTATAGGAGTCGAACCCGTGTTCCTGATCCTCGGCGGACTCGGAGTAGGGCTAAACCTCCTTTTGATCACCGTGGCTCCTCGGCTCTGGCGCCTCTAGTTGTACAACAACTTACGGGCCAATTCGAATTTAAACCGCAGGTCAGACTTTGACGAACGGCGCGCAATAGGCATACTAGAACGCCTCCGCGGCAAACGCTATTCATACAAACCGCGAAGCACGGCATACAAACAAGGGGGAAAGGGACTGTCATGGCACGCATTACCGGTGGAGAAATCCTTACGCGGCAGCTCGAGGTAGAGGGCGTCGATGTCGTCTTCAACCTGCCAGGTGATCCGATGGGTGAGATAAACGTAGCCATGAAGAATCATGGCATGCGCCTCATCAACTTCCGCCACGAGCAAGCGAGCGCTTTAGCAGCTCAAGCTTACGGTTACGTGACCCGGAAACCAGGAGTCGCAATTTGTCCGTCAGGCCCAGCGATGACGAACGCCCTTACGGCTCTAGAGACGGCACGCTCAAACTGCTGGCCTGTCCTAGTTATCGGCGGCAACGGTGACCTCCGACGGCGCTACAGAGGTGATTTCCAGGAGGCTCCTCAAGTCCAGGCGGCAGAGCCATTCTGCAAATGGTCAGTAGAGGTGGAGGATCCGAGACAACTCCCATACTTCGCACACACCGGAATCCAGAAGATGCTTAACGGGCGGCCATTGCCCGTTTACCTTGATCTGCCGTCCAACGTAATCTCAGCCTCAGTCGAAGAAGAAGACGTGCAATTCTTCCCCAAAGTCTCAGATCCAGCTCGTCCCTTAGCTGATCCATCCGCAGTGAAAGCCGCAGCACAAGCGATCATGAACGCAGAGCGTCCGCTGCTGCTCGTAGGCAAGGGCCTGGCATGGTCAGATGCAGCCGAAGAAGTTCGCGAACTTGTAGATCGCCTGCAGATACCCTTCGTTCCCTCACCCATGGGCAAGGGCGTGGTGCCTGATGATCACCCACTAAACGCCTCTGGCGCGCGCTCCTATGCACTGCAAAACGCCGACTTGGTAGTCCTGGCTGGGGCACGCTTTAACTGGATATTCCACTTTGGCGCGCCACCAAGATTCGCACCCAACGTAAAGGTCGTCCAGATCGACATCGAGGGTTCCGAGGTCGGTAATGGCGTTCCCGCAGAGGTCGGACTCGTAGGCGACGCGAAGGCCGTCTTCGGGCAGATCCTGAGCGAAGTCGATACCGATAAACGCCCCGAGACAACTTGGATCCCCTCGTTGCAAGCCGAAGCGGAAAAGAACGCACAGCAAATCAGCGCGTTCCTACAATCCGAATCAGTTCCTATGAATATGTATCAGATGTACAGTGACATCGTTTCTCTGATGGACCAGGATGCAACGGTTACCGCAGACGGCGAAAATGCAATGGCAATCTCGCGTGTAATGGTGCCGAATTACTTGCCTCGCCATAGGCTGGATGCTGGAGTCAGCGGATGCATGGGAGTATCTGTTCCTTATGCCATCGGCGCAGCGGCCGCAAACCCTGGGAAACAAGTCTTCTCCTTTAATGGTGACTATGCGTTCGGATGGAACGGCATGGAAGCTGAGACCGCTGTCCGAAACGATCTGCCTATCGTGTTCGTCGTCGCCAACAACGTCTCTGTTGGAGGCCCCCAGAAGATGGAGCTTGGCTTGTCTGCAAAACAGGAAACGCAACCAGAAGGGGTTCGTTACGACAAAGTCATGGAGGCCTTCGGGGGTCACGGCGAGCACGTAGAACGTCCCGAGGATTTGCGTCCGGCTGTAGAGCGCTCGCTCGCCTCAGGAAAAGCTTCGCTAGTTAACGTAGTGATCAACAAACAACCTGCACGCAAAAAGCAGATCCACCACTGGATGGGCCGCGAATCGAGAATGGAGTATTAACCAGCGCCTACTACTTTACTGACCCAACTATGGCGCAGTTAGAACCATTGGCACCCATGTACGGATCAGGCCACTGCCGCGGTTCCGTACATTCAGTTCGTTGGAGCGTTGCTGAAGGACGATGATACAATCGTTTAAAGCCGTTAAACGGGCATCGAGCCACCCCCATCAATAACCCAGGGCCGTGATCGCCAGGCTTCGCACCGCCATTACAAGCCCCCACGCCAGAGAGATCGGGCTTTATCTTGGCGCCTACGTCGCGTACCTCTTGCTGAGCAAGACGTTCGGCAGCCACGAAATAGCGGTTGCCAACACTGAGCGCATCATCGCTGCCGAGCAATGGCTTGGTATCTTCTGGGAAACAGCTTGGCAAGCCAACGCGATATCCGTGGGCTCATGGACCCTTGTAGCTTCCAACCTCGTTTACGTCATCACGTACATCCCTTTGATCCTAGTCCTAGCGGTTGTTTTGTTTTTCAAAGACCGTGAGCGTTACTATCATTACCGGCGCATCCTCTTCATCAGCCTCGCCCTTGCATTGATCGTCTTCTCGGCCTTCCCGATGGCACCCCCCATAGACACCAGCGGCTACGGGTTTGTGGATTCGTTCCGCGAATACGGTCCGGCACAATACCTGGATAGCGACTTTACCGCAGCGCGAAACGCCGTCGCCGCAATGCCGAGCATGCACTTCGCATGGACTCTAGCCTTCGGAATCATGTTCTTCACCAGCAGAACACTGTGGTTCAAGCCGCTCCTCTTGCTCTACCCAGGGGTGACCTTGTGGGCAATTGTCGTCAGTGGCCAGCACTTTTTCCTTGATGCCGTTGCAGGTTCCGGGCTTCTAGCGGTAACGTACGGGGTCCATAACATCTATCTTCGCCGTCATTGGCTGCGACTGACATGGGCCCAGAACCAGGCCATCCCTTTCCTTCGTCGCCTGCCACTGCAGTTGGCGACATCTATCCGAAGCGGACGTTTGGGGCGCATCTAGTTTGGAGGCCCTTTCAACGATGAGATTACTTGCATCTGTATACTTTCAACAGCATGGGGGACTGACCTACCCCCCAAAAGTGAAGCGGCCATGCCATGAGTGATTCAGAAGAAAGAGCGGAACCCCTCGTTGACTTTGAGGAAGACGACTGGTCAATCGACAGGCTTATACAAGGTCGCAACACACAGCTGAAAGAGCGGGACGTCTTCGTCCGTGCCTTCGATTTCAAACTGCCGCAGGCGGCCAAGGCCGCCGAAGCATATCCCTTCTACCAGGCCCTCGAGAATAATGACGGCCCAGAGGCCAGCATCTACGGCAAACGAGTGCTGATGCTGGGGTCCAATAATTACCTGGGACTCACTCGGCATCCTAAGGTAATGGAAGCAGCAGCGGCAGCAATCGACCGGTTCGGTACATCGATGACTGGTTCGCGTGTGCTCAACGGAACAATGGACCTTCACGAGCGTCTCGAAGCAAAGATTGCAGAATTCCTCGGTAAGGAAGCAGCCCTCGTCTTCACTACCGGTTATCAAGCAAACCTCGGTACGATTTCGGCCCTGGTAGGCAGAGGCTGCGTGGGAGTGGTAGACAAAGCGGACCACGCTAGCATCTACGATGGCTGCAGCCTTTCGGGAGGGAAGATGATTCGCTTCCGTCACAATGACGCCAGTCACTTGGACACAGTGCTAGCGAACAACCCGGACGAGGCTGCTCTAGTCATCGTTGACGGGGTTTACAGCATGAGCGGCGCCGTCGTCGATCTACCCGGAGTCGTC
>CAZUGG010000025.1:0-4061 GCA_964619905.1 uncultured Dehalococcoidia bacterium | reverse complement strand
CATCATCATTGAAGTCAAAGGTCAGGTTGCGGGCGCAGTAGTCGGTGCACCCAACCTCAACGAAGCTATCCGTGATCTAAAAGGTAGTTTATTCCCTCTCGGATTCCTAAAACTCTTCTGGCGCATCAAGAGACGCCGGATAAGGAATGGTCGTATATTGTTGATTTGGGTCCGCAAGGCATACCGGACGAGGGAGTTCTCCGGCATGCCCTATCTTCTGATAGATGAGTTGCTCCGGCGCGGCTCCTCCCGCTACCAGTGGGCGGAACTTTCCTGGACCCTCGAAGATAACCACGCCATTAACAAGCTCATTACACACATGGGCTGTGAGCATTACAAAACATATCGCCTCTACGAAAAAGAACTCTTATGAAGGCGTTGATTACCGGTGCTACCGGGTTTGTAGGTTCCTATATCGCCAAACAATTGGCAGCCGCCGGTCATGACGTCCGTGTTCTTCTACGGTCAACCAGCGACACTCGCTTTCTCGATGGGGTTACTTTCGAAGCGTGCCAAGGGGACATAGGTGACCCCTCGTCACTGAATGAAGCTGTACGAGGAGCAGATCTCGTCATTCACTCCGCTGGGCTCGTGAGGGCTCGAACAGAGTCGGAGTTCTATGCCGTTAACGCACTCGGCACGGCAAATCTTCTGGCGGCGATCTCCACCCATGCGCCGAACCTAAAACGCTTCGTGTATTTATCGAGCCTCGCGGCACACGGACCCAGCAATAGTAGAGAGCCACGGCTCCTCTCTGCAGATCCAGCGCCTATCACTCCCTATGGACGAACCAAAGCGCAAGGGGAGGAAATGGTCCGCAAATGGCCACTCGCCAACCGGTCTGCTGTGCTACGCCTTCCTGTCGTCTACGGCCCCAAGGATCTCGCTCTATTACCCTTCTTTCAACTTGCCAAATGGCGCCTCGCTCCCCTCCTTTGGGGCGGGCGTAATATCATCTCAATTATCTACGCAGAGGACGCCGCCAACGCAGCTGTTAGCCTGGCGACCACCACGGCAGATGTTGGAGGCAAGTCTTACACATCTGACGACGGCTACCATTATTCCTGGCGCGAACTCTACCGCTTCGTCCAACTTGCTGTCGGTCATCGAGCGTTTCTTATACCTATGCCTCTTTGGTCCTATTACCTGGCTGCGGCAGTCAGCGAGGGATTCGGTTGGCTAGTCGGAAAAACAGTCCCATTGTCTCGCGACAAAGTGACAGAGATGAAACAGTCACACTGGGTCAGCTCGAACCAAGCCATCGAAACAGATCTGGGATGGCGGCCTAAGGTCACTTTCCAGGAAGGCGCGTTACTGACCGCCGACTGGTATCGACAGCAGATGATGTTGTAGACAGAGCCGAGGTTGACGGCTTGGAAGAGGCTGCCTACTCTGCCCTCGAGTTCACGGCAAAGCGGGAAGACTCGAAGCTATTGGAGGCCCATGAAAGAGCCTCGTTCACCTATCTATAGTGACCTGCCAACCAACAGCGAAACCCGTGATCTTCACTCAAAGGTTGGAGCATGAAGATTGGCGTCACTTACGATGTTCGGAACCCTCCGAATTGGCGCGTGCCGTACGACGTCCTTTATCACGACACCGTGGATCACATGGCCTTGGTTGAGAATTCAGGTTTCGATTCGATCTGGATTCAACAACATCATTTTGAAGAGGCTGCCTATGGACCATCGTTCGCCGCATTTGCGGGGGCGCTCGCCATGCGCACTGAGCGTATCCGTGTTGGTTCCTACATCAAGATCCTGCCGCTCTATCACCCACTATTAGTGGCCGAAGAAATGGCAGTGCTAGATCAAATGCTTAAAGGCAGATTGGACGTAGGCGTGGGCATCGGCCATCGTCTCAAGGAATTTGCCATCCTCGGCATTCCTCCAAAGCAACGACCTTCGCGTATTGAAGATGGCATCGAGATTATGCGCAAGGCTTGGACAGAGGAACGTGTGAACTTTCATGGTCGCCGCTTCTCCATTCAAGATGCGGAGGTACAACCAAAGCCGATGCAAAAACCTCATCCGCCAATATGGATGGCGACCCGCACCGTGGCTGCTTCAAAACGAGCGGCAAGACTCGGTTGCAACCTGATGCCGGGACGCACGGACCCCGACGTCTACAACGCTTATGCATCGACCCTCAAATCGATGGGGCAATCGCTTGGTGACTACAAGGTTACAGTCGGGGTATCCGCAATCTTGACAAAGGATGACCCCGACAAAGTTTGGGCGCGCCTACGTCCGCACTATACTTACCGCCGGGCCTTCTTCGATAAGATAATCGCCGAGTTCGGAGACACCCCCTTGACTGGGACACTAGCCAAGGAAATCGGACCGAACGCAGAGAAGCCCGGAGTCTACGGCGACGAGTTGATTGGACCACCGGAAACAATCTTGCAAAATCTTGAAGATCTGAGAGCGACGTGGTCATCTTGGGACATCACGCCCACCGAAATGATCATCCGCACACCTCCGCCAGGCGTTCCTTTGAAAGAGTTTCAGTCTTCATTCGATCTTTTTGTTCGGGAGATCATGCCGGTGGTACGGAGCTGGTGAACGCTTTCTTGAATCTGCTTTACACCTGATCAGAGCGGGCAGTATCATAATCCGCGGTCCGAATTCGGTAGCCCAACCCCGGCAGTCTCCACGGACGCAGCTCCGGCACGCGCATCAGCCTATGCCGTTGCTGCCGCTCGGCGGCTCCCAGGAGCAACCCATATGAAGATTCACGAATATCAAGCCAAGGAACTGTTCCGAGACTATGGCGTACCCGTACCAAAGGGACGATTCGCCGAATCAGCCACTGAGGCAGCCTCAGCCGTCGGCGAAGTTGGCGGGACAGCAGTCGTAAAAGCACAAGTTCACGCGGGCGGTCGCGGCAAAGCCGGGGGTGTAAAAGTTGTTAGCTCCCCCAGACAAGCGCAAGACTTCGCTGAAAACATCTTAGGAACCCGGCTGGTGACCCACCAAACGGGACCTGAAGGAGTCCCGGTCAGCAAGGTGCTTGTTGAAGAAGCCATCGGGATCGCAAAGGAGTTCTATGCCTCCATCACTGTTGACCCCGCTGAACGTAGCGCGGTGTTGATAGTGAGTGAGGAAGGTGGCATGGACATAGAAGAGGTCGCCACCACTGCACCAGACAAGATTGTGCACATACCCATCGACCCAGTGATCGGATTCCAACCATACATGGGTCGCCGCGCGGCAGCTGCACTGAATCTTCCCAAAGGCCTCGTCCGCTCAGCGGGTAATCTCTTCGCGAATCTGTACAAGATGTTCGAGTCTCTCGACTGTACCCTGATCGAGATCAACCCGTTAGTGATAACTTCCGACGACCGCCTGCTTGCAGCCTACGCCAAGATGGACTTCGCCGACGCCGCATTAGCACGACACCCGGCTGTAGGTGCGCTCCGGGACACTGGTCAAGAGGACCCTCTAGACGTCGAGGCCCACGAGCATGACGTGAATTACATCCGACTAGATGGTGACGTCGGCTGTATGGTCAATGGAGCCGGCCTAGCGATGGCCACTATGGACATTATTAAATACATGGGCGCTCAGCCGGCGAATTTTCTCGACGTCGGAGGTGGCGCAAGTGAAGAGCAGGTTGCAAGCGCATTCCGCATTCTTCTAGCAGACCCAAAGGTCAAACGGGTGCTCGTGAACATTTTCGGTGGGATCTTACGGTGCGACATTGCAGCTAACGGCATTGTGGACGCAGTAAAGGAGAAGGGCATTGACGTCCCCCTTGTAATCCGTATGAGGGGAACCAACGCCGAAGATGGTAAGAAGATCCTGGCCAAGTCCGGACTTTCCGTCACTATCGCCGACGACCTTCAAGAAGCCGCGAAACTGGCCGTCGAGGCCCGATAGAGGAGTTCAGGATTGAGCATACTCGTTGGTAAACAAACCCGCCTGCTGGTCCAGGGCTTTACTGGCAACGATGGTACCTTCCACTCCGTTAGGTGCATCGAATATGGTTCAAACCTAGTCTCAGGAGTAACGCCCGGTTAGGGTGGCACTAAGCATCTATCCCGTCCGTTTTTCGATTCG
>CAZUGG010000024.1:0-12884 GCA_964619905.1 uncultured Dehalococcoidia bacterium | reverse complement strand
GGGGCGGGGCGGACCCCGTGAGCGCCCCTGCATGGGGAGCAGGGGGGCGGTGCTTCAAATCCACTCGCCCCGACCAGTCTCCCACCGCTTGCACATGTGTACTCGTAGGGCTAGCGACGAGTCTATGGGGGGCTGGGATTTTTTGTTGATTAAAGTCTCGGCCAGTTATGTGAGGATCTCCCGCCTACTGCTTCGTTACCGTACACTTACGTTCAGCGCTACGGCCGTCACAGGAGGTTAGGATTGGACGGCATACTGACGGGGGTCCGAATAGCGGACTTCACCGAATATATCGCTGGCCCTTATTGCACCATGGTGCTCGCCGACTTGGGGGCAGATGTCCTCAAAATCGAGCCGCCTGGAGGCGACCGGATGCGCTATTCTGCCCCGCTTGAAGGGGAGGGGCGTGGCTTCCTGCAGGTTAATCGATCCAAGCGGAGCTTCGGACTTGATTTAAAGAAAGAGGGATCGGCAGAGATTGTTCGGAGAATCGTTGAAGGGGTCGATGTCGTTGTAGTCAACCAGCGGCCCCAGTCCATTAAACGCCTTCGCATCGACTATGAGACGCTGTCCCAGTTCAACGACAGATTGATCTACGGGGAGATCACTGCGTTCGGGCACACTGGTCCCTACGCTCATCGTGGGGCTTTTGATATGGTGGCCCAGGCAATCGGTGGGGTTATAGCTCATGAGGGCACGTTTGCGCCAGATGGCATGGGGATGACTACCACTTCCATTAGTGATTACTCGGCGGGAGTCTTTCTGGCACTCGGTATCGTCGGTGCATTACTTGTCCGTGAGCGCACCGGCCGAGGCCAGAAGGTCGAGACAAACCTCCTTGACGCGGTAATTGCTTGCCAGTACCGGCCTATGAATAACATTGAGCGGTTCGACGCGGGACCACGAAACGAATTTGTGGAAAAGGTCAATGAGGCCGCTCGCTCGGGTTCCAACATCAGAGAACTCTTCGAGTTGCGAGCGAGTCACCTTGGAGCGAATACCCGTAATATCTACTGGCGGGCATATGCGACGAAAGATGGATTCTTGGCTGTCGCGTGTCTGAATAACGTTATGCGCCGGAGCCTTCGCGATCTTCTTGGCATCGAAGACTCGTCGGTCGACGGAGCGAGCTATGGTGGGACAACGGCAGAGGAGAATCTTGCGTTGGTTGCTAAAACAGAGCCAATATTCCGGCAGAGAACAACTAGTGAATGGTTCGAATTGCTTGATGAAGCTGGCGTGCCCTGTGGGCCACTTAATACCCCTGAGCAGGTTTTTGACGATCCTCAAGTAGTGCACAACGGATCTATCTGGAGTGTAGAGCACGAGCGGGTGGGCGAGATTCGTATGCCGGCGCATCCTCTACATTATTCTGTCTCCGAGGCTCCTATTCCTGGACCGCCGCCGCTACTTGGGGAGGCAACGGTGCAGACCCTTGAGAGCTTGGGTTACAGCAGGGAACATATCCAACGACTTATCGATCAACGTGTCGTCTTCGCAACTCATCGTCAGTGACGACAGGAGCGTCCATGGACTTCGCCTTTACACCTGAACAACTGAGCTTCCGCCAAGAGGTACGTGACTTTCTAGGTGGTGCATTGACACCTGAAGAATGGCAGGCGATTGACGATGGCGCCGAGGGTACGTATCACAATAAGGCCTTTTCCAAGAAGCTGGCCGAGAAGGGTTGGATTGGCCTCAGTTGGCCTAAAGAGTGGGGTGGGCAGGCCATCAGCCACATGATGCGCCTGATCTATTCTGAAGAGATGATCACTTCACGGGCACCTATTGGCTATCATTTCATCGCCGAGCGCCAGATGGGACCCAGCTTCATGCTGAACGGGACCGATGAACAGAAGAAGCGCTACGTTCCTGGGATCGCGAATGCGGATATCTCGTTCTGCATTGGCTATAGCGAACCGGGTGCCGGCTCCGATTTGGCTGGTCTCCAGACCCGCGCGGTCGCGGATGGGGATGACTATGTCATCAATGGCTCCAAGATCTGGACCAGCGGTGCCCATGTTGCCGATTACATCTGGCTGGCGACGCGCACAGACCCCGACGCACCGAAGCACAAGGGAATCAGTGTCTTCGTCCTACCACTAAATACGCCGGGGGTTGAGATCAGGCCCTTGATCAGCATGGACGATGACCATGGCTTCAATCAGATCTTCTTCGACAACGTGCGAGTTCCCAAGAGTAGTATGGTCGGTGAGGAAAACCAGGGCTGGTATGTTGTCGCGTCAAATCTGGACTTTGAACGATCCGGAATAGAACGGATTGCTAACAACTACAAGACTTATCAACAGCTAGAGAAGTTTGTGCGTGAGAACGGCGAACCGGGCAGGGCCAATGGCACAAGTCAAATCGCACGGCACAAGCTAGCCGAGATGGCGATTGACTACAACGTGGGTCGACTGCTTACCTACAGGGTGGCTTGGCAACAGAGTGAAGGTCTCGTGCCGAACTACGAGGCTTCAATGTCCAAAATGTACGGTTGCGA
The DNA here is from genome assembly GCA_964619905.1 of uncultured Dehalococcoidia bacterium. Classification (GTDB taxonomy): domain Bacteria; phylum Chloroflexota; class Dehalococcoidia; order SHYB01; family SHYB01; genus DAOUKH01. The sequence continues at coordinate 10,381 of CAZUGG010000024.1, read as the reverse complement.
GGCAAGCCAGCGGATAGCCAACCATTGCGAGGATATCCTTGGTTTGTATGGTCTCTTCGATGTCGATCAGCCTAGGGCACCTTTGCGTGGTCGCGTTGGCAAGGGTTTCCTGCGGTCAGTGAGCAACACCATTGCGGGGGGCACGACTGAGATACAGCGCAACATCATTGCGACGCGAGGTTTGGGACTGCCACGGTAGTTGAAAAGGTGTGTCACCGAAGGGCTGCGAACGATCTAAACCCCCTGTACTGTGACCACACGGCGAGATGAACGCGCAGAAGCCAGGCGCAAACCTCGTGCTATACTCAGTTGAACCTGTTGAGCCGTTCGATCACGAGGGTCAGACTATGCCGCCTCACGTCACTAAATACGACACGATGCCCATCCCCCCACTCGATGCCCAAACCGAGTTTATTGAGGCGGGCGCGATTCGTTTTGGGATCGAGTTCCGTTTACTGAATGATGCGATCTCGGCCGCGAACAAGCTTGCAGCGGCCAGAGGAACGGACAAAGGGACCGGCGACCTCAACGATCGAGGTGTCTCGATTCACATCTACGGAACTGAGCACGGCGAGACTCTCGAACATCTGCGTTTCGACTGCTTTGACGAGGATCCACACTACCATTACATCTCATGGCGAGATAAGTCTAATGACATGGTCCACCTAGACCCCGTAGCGGACGGCGATCCACTGCAGTGGGCTCTAGGTTGCGTGCGCACGCGCTTACCACAAATGCTGGAACGAGCGGGTGCCACCAAACTTGCTGCCGCCGTTGACCAACGAGAGATCGATGCCGCCCTGCCGCGCGTCACGGAGGCTGCCTACCGTGCTCGGTACCAATATGACGATCAAGAGGTGCTGGCGAACGCGTTGAAACCTGGTTAGAGTTGGCGTTCAGTCGGCTTGGATCATGGCGTGGCTTGATCCGTGCCCCGAGCTCTTCGACAATCCGCACATGGGCTATCTACTTCGTACAGACGGTCTGGTTAAGAGGCCACTGAACCTAGCTTACGAGGACTTACTGGAGCTTCCTGGCCAGGTTCCGGACCTCGCATTGCTGGTTCCGGGGCGCCGAGGTGGTGGTGTCATGCTGAATGCGCTTCTCAACGCCGCTGGCGCTTGCGACGAGGCTGAATTTATCACGCTATCTACGTCAGATGGAGCCTTCAGCGCGAGTGTGCCTCTGAACCAGATTAGAGAGCAGGGCATTGTAGTTTACCGAGATGTCGATGGTCCGCTTTCCGAGGCCCAAGGTGGGCCTGTACGTTTTCTAATAAAGGACATCGAAGCATGCAGGTTGGGGTCGGGAGAGATCGACCGATGCGCTAATGTGAAGCACCTGTTTCGTATAGAGCTTAGCTCTTCACTGGGGAGAGATACACGTCCAGGCACCCAGCTAGAGCACGAGGCTTTGCATGAAGACGACCCTGGACACTCTTCGCTGCGAGATTGAGACGAAACTTACATGGCTTACGAAACGATAATCTATGAAAAACATGACCATGTAGCAGTGGTGACTTTGAATCGTCCTGATTCACTGAATACGTTCAATCGGTTGATGGAAGCCGAGCTTTCTGCCTTGTGGGCCGAGATGCGCAACGACGACGATGTTTGGGTTGCCGTAGTCACTGCGCAGGGGGAGAAGGCCTTTTGTGTGGGGGTGGATACGAAAGAGAGCACTGCTGAGGTCGACAGTATGAGCCAATTTGAACGGTGGAAGGAAGTGCCTGGCTCTGCTGTGACGGCGAGGCAGAACGGCTGTCTCAAACCAGTAATCACTGCTGTTAATGGCATGTGCGCAGGTGGCGGGCTCTACTTCATCGCCGACAGTGATATTGTCATAGCTTCGGATAATGCTACGTTCTTCGACCCTCACGTCAGCTACGGCAGGGTCGCTGCCGTCGAGCCAATTGCGCTAACTCGGCGCATGCCTTTTGGTGAAGTGATGCGCATGGCGTTTATGGGTAGCGCCTGGAGGATGACAGCAACACGTGCGCACCAGGTTGGTCTTGTCCAGGAGCTAGTTCCTCAAGGTGGGTTGATGGACAAAGCGCTAGAGATGGCACGGATTCTGGCTGATCTGCCGCCACTGGCACTCGCGGGGACGGTCGAAGCGATGTGGACCAGTCTAGAAATGGATCGCCAGGCGGCGATGGATCACGGGTTACTCTTGGCCCAACGAAACGCCTTTACCGAAGACTATATGGAAGGGCGGCGGGCGTTCGAGGAGAAGCGCAAACCCCGGTTCAATAATCGCTAGAGCCCAGGTTCCCGAGACCTCTCTTCTCATGCCGACCTTTCTAGCGTATGCTTGCGCGCGCCGCGAAACGACGTTTCGGAGGTCAGCATAGTGCCCCTCGTCCCGTCCCAAGATGAAGTTCTCAAGTACATGGATTCGTGTAGTAATTGGGGGCGGTGGGGGACTGATGATGAACTTGGGACGATCAACCACATCACACCCCAGGTTCGTATCGCAGCGTCAAGGCTGGTAAAGGACGGGGTGACCGTGTCCTGTTCGAGGCAGATCCCACGCTTGGCTGAGAGTGATTTTGATATGCCGCCTCTACATTACATGATGGGGGGTGGCGAACGGTTTGTTGACAAAAAGACCCAGCCCAACGAACTTCAGTCGACAGCCGACTTTTTTGGTATTGCGCCCCACGGGTGCTCCGTCACTCACGTAGATAGTCTCTCCCATGTGCTCCGCGATGGCGTGCTCTACAACGGCCGCAAAGCTGATGTTGTCTCGACCTCCCGGGCGTCCACGGAGCTGGCTGTTGATTTGCTGAAGGACGGTGTCGTCAGCCGTGGAGTGCTTCTCGACTTTCCCAGGCTTAGGGGCGTTGATTGGTTAGATCGAACCGACGGCATATTCCCCGAGGATCTCGACAACGCAGAACGCGAGCATGGTGTGAAGCTTAGGACCGGCGATGTGTTACTCGGTCGCTTCGGAGCAATGCGGCGCCGCAACCAAGAGGGGCCTTCGAGAAAGGTCTACGAGAACCGGCCCGGGTTTCATGCGACCTGCTGTCCTTGGTTCCATGAGCGTGAGATAGCCGCGATTGGCTCCGATAGCGCCCAGGACTTGTTTCCCAGCGGCTACCCTTTGATGAGGGCGCCGGTTCATCAGATCGGTATTGTCGCCATGGGTCTTTGGCTCATCGACAACTGCGATCTGGAAGCCCTGGCCGAGACATGTCACCGTCTGGGGCGCTATGAGTTCCTATTTAGTATGGGGCCGCTTCGGATCACCGGGGGGACCGGCTCACCGGTTAACCCAACCGCGATTTTCTAAACGTCCAATAGGCTTGGGGGCTAGCCACATAGGAGGCCAAGATGTCGCCACGTAAACCCGTACGGTTCAGCGTAGGAGGCACTATGTCTCTGGGCTCTTTCGACGAAGTCGTCGAGATTGCACAAACCCTTGAGGCGTTAGGCTTCGAAGGTTTCTACAGTTCAGATCATATGTTTGGCGTGGGTGGTGGTGGTGCGATGCGGGCTACCACCACCCCTCTTCTTGAGGCCTGGACACTCATGGCGGGGCTGGCACCTGTAACTAAGACGTTGCGCTTGGGGTGCATGGTGGCCGGAGTTACCTATCGACACCCCGCTATGCTCGCCAAAATTTGTGGGACCATCGATGTGATGAGTAATGGCCGCCTAATTTTGGGGATTGGGGCCGCTTGGTCCAAAGAGGATCATGTCCCCTATGGCATCCCGTTCCCTGGCCTTAAAGTGAGGCAAGAGATGCTCGGAGAGACACTGGACATTGTGCATGGGCTTTGGAGCGAGCCGTCCTTCTCCTACGAGGGGACACACTACCAGCTAAAAGAAGCCCCCCTCGAGCCGAAGCCGGTACAGAAGCCTCGTCCTCCTGTCCTCATCGCAGCTGTTAGCGAGAAGGGTCTGGCGCTAACAGCGAAGCACGCTCAGTATTGGGCGAGCCTCAGCACTCCCGCTTACGCGGCGGAGAAGATAGAACGTTTGGAGTATCTCTGTGCTGAGCAGGGCCGCGACCCGAACGAGATCGAGTACATGCGCTACTGCAATATGATGCTCACGGACGACAGTCAACTGGTTCGCGATTCGATCGACAGGCAAATTCAGGCGATGCAAACGACTCCCCGAGGCTCCACGGCGCAGGCTAGAAATAGTGTGGAGGGCGAGTCTCTGGAGGAGCGAGTGAGAGCTGGCGCGTTGATGGGGACCTCTGCAGAGATGCGAGAGGAGATTGCTCGCTATGTGGAGGTGGGGGTTACCCACATCGTGGTGATGACCCCCCGTCCTTGGGATCGGCATATTGCAGAACGTTTCTCCGACGAGGTCATCAGCGCCTTTTCCTAGTTATCCTTGCGGCGCCATGGGGCCGATGCTAGTCTGGCCGCGCCCTGTGCGACCTGAACGAGGTATCTCTTGCGCCCTTCGATTCTTTGTAACATTCGCGTACTTGAGTTAGGGGATTATGTCTCTGCGGCGTTTGGTGCCCGGCTGCTAGCTGACTATGGTGCTGAAGTAATCAAGATTGAGGCACCCGGTGACGGAGACACGGCCAGATCACACGGGCCGTTCCCGACCTCAGGTCCCGACCCGGACAGCAGTGGCCTCTTTATGTACCTCAATCGGGGCAAACTGGGAGCGACCATCGATGTGACTTCGGCCGCCGGGCGTAAGCTGATTCGACAGCTAGTGCGCACATGTGATGTTGTGACCCACAACTATCTTGCTCCAGAACTTGAAGCTCTTGGACTCTCCTACGAGGAGCTGAAACTGATAAATCCAGGGGTGGTAGTGACGTCGATAAGTGTCTTCGGTCAGGAGGGGCCCTACAGCCGATATAAAGCCTATGCTCTCAATGGTAGTTGCGCGGGAGGCGCTGCTCATCGCATTGGCGAGCCCGACCGTTACCCGTTGGCGATGCCCTACAGCCGGTCTGACCTCTGGGGCGGCTTGAACTCCGCTCCGGCGGTTGTGCTGGCTCTTATGGCTCGTCGTCGGGATGGTCTCGGCCAGCACATAGATATCGCCTCAGCCGATGCGATGAATGATTTCGGCAACGGTGGTGACATGATTCTCTATGCTGCCGACGGCTACGAGACGACACGACACGGCATGCATACTCCCATCACATACCCCTATAGCGTCTTACCTTGCAAGGATGGGCACGTGGCCATGATTCTGGGTAATGAGCACCACTGGCAGCGCCTTCTGGACATTATGGGTCGACCAGAATGGACGAACGACCCACGATTCCAAAACCGCACCGAGATTGGCTCGCTCTACGCCGAGGAGGTTGACGATCACCTGAAATCTTTCCTGGCCCAATTCACTAAAGAAGAGTTCTGGAAGATGTGTCGTGACAACGGGCTTCCTTGGCATGCGGCGCAAACCGTCGAGGATGTGTTGGCTTGGGATCTGCTCGAGGGGCGCTCATTCTGGAGAGATGTTGAGGATGGAACTGGCCGGAGTTGGCGCTTGCCGGGGCCTCTTTTCAGGACTGCGTCAGGCCCAACCTCGGAGGGGAGCCGCGCTCCTAGATTGGGCGAACACAACGAGTACGTGCTGAGTGAAATCCTGGGACTGAGTGCCCACGAGCTACGGCAGTTGGGTCGAATGGGGGCTGTCTAGTGGGTCAGAATAAGTATCCGCTCGACGGGGTTCGCGTAGTAGAGATATCGCAGATTTGGGCGGCGCCTCAACTTGCTTCGTCACTTGGTGATATGGGCGCACAGGTGATCCGCGTTGAATCGCTGATGAGCACCGACGTGGCTCGAACGGGCGGCGCGGATAAACAAGAGTACCGAATCTTATTAGACTATCAGCGTCACGCGCGAAGCCGCGAAGCCTATGTCACGCTCAACATTCGCGACCCGCAGGGGATGAGCTTCTTTAGGGAGCTTCTTCGGACCGCCGACGTCTTTATCTGCAACCTCTCTCCCCGTGTACTAAAGAAACTGGCCCTAACCTATGAGGATGTTCGTGAGCTCCGACCTGATATTGTCATGATCACTATATCGGCGGCTGGCCAAGACGGGCCATGGAGCGATCTCGTTGCCTTTGGTCCAGCAATGAATGCTGTGGTTGGTAGTGACTTGTTGGTGGGCTATCCGGACGATACTGTGTTTATGTCATCCTATTGGGACGCAGATCCTGCTATGGGTGTTGCGGCTTCATATGCGGTGCTCCTTGCCCTCTACCATCGCGAAGAGACTGGCGAGGGGCAACACATGGATATGAGTTTCGCGGAGTTCCTGACCAGTCTGCTCGGCGAACCTATCCTAGAGTCTCAGATGGCGGGTCGGAAACCGACTCCCCAAGGCAAACGGCACCCCTGGCAGGCGCCACATGGGATCTATTCAACTTCGGAGGAGGCCCGTTGGGTAGGTATCACTGTGACCAATGAAGAAGAGTGGGTTGCTCTTTGCACTGCGATGGGGCAACCGGAACTTGCTACCGACCCGCGGTTCGCCGACATGCCGAAGCGTATAGAGCACCGTAGCGAGTTGAACAAATTGGTCGCGGCATGGACGCGTGGCTGCACGAACTACGGAGCGACGGATCTCCTACAAGGGTTGGGTGTGGCCGCCTGTCCAGCATTCACCATCGCTGAGCTTTACCATGATCAACACCATCGTTATCGTCGCACATCGATTAAGTTGGATGAGACAGGCTTCGATCGTGACTTGATTACATATGGTTTGTCATGGCGGTTGAGTCGGACTCCTGGGGCATTCCGACGGCTTGGCCAAGGCCTCGGTGCGGACAATCAGGCCTTCTACGGCGGGATCTTCGGCCTCACCAGCGAGGAAGTTGTTCAGCTGGAAGAGTCCCAGGTTTTCTACTAGTAGCTGTCCAGTAGCTCGGGCTAGTTGTTTCCAGTTGAGTCCAAATTAGAAGGGCCCCTATAATCGAAGTTGTCGCATGGCTTTGGGGTGGCCGCTAGGAGATTTTGGTGAATGTAAACGTTCGTTTCTTCGCTCTCTATCGGGAACGTATTGGCAAAGATACGGCTGGGTTTGAAATTGCTGAGGGTTCCAATGTGGTCAATTTGGTTGACGTTGTGATGCGCGATCACCCGGACCTTTGTCCCAACCCATCGGCGCTGGTAGTCGCGGTGAACCAAGAGTACGTGAGCCATAACCATCAGCTTAAGGAAGGGGACGAAGTCGCGTTCATACCACCTGTCAGCGGGGGTGCCCAGTGATTCTGGTTACGCGAGACGAAATGGATCCCCGTGAAGTGGAGGCTACCCTTAGTCCCCAAGTGCACGGCGCCGTCTTAACGTTTCAGGGAACTGTTAGACTTTGGAACGAGGGGCGACGGGTCAAGTACCTGGAGTATGAGGCCTACCCTGAGATGGCAGAGGCCAAGCTGAAGGAGATCGCCGATGAGATCCGTCAGCGCGAAGAGATCGAAGACATCTCGATCTATCATCGGATAGGTAAGCTGTGCGTCGGTGAGACGAGTCTCGTCGTATCAGTGGCGTCGAAGCATCGACGGTCGGGCTTCGACGCTTGCCTCGACACCATTGAAAGAATTAAAGAGATCGTACCGATTTGGAAGAAAGAGGGCTGGGACGAGGGTGAAGTCTGGGTAGGAAGCCAGGGCGCCTGACCTTAACCCACTGGCGAGCCGTGATGGTGAGCTAGGTACCAATTCCCTAACTGTCGCCTGAATAGATTGGTAGCCTGGATCTTCACTTCGACGACCCGACCGTCCAGAACCTGGGTGATGTTCTCTGTGCAAGAGACCCAGGCAGCGTCGCCTTCGATGACTGGCTTTGTCCCTGTGATGGCGAATTGTATGAGCGTCGCGTTGTCGAAGATGCGACTCCAGCTCTCCATCACACGCTCACGTGTCTGGATTAGGGGCCAGCCGGGGTGCACGCACAGTATCGGCTCCTGATGGTCCCAAACGGCGTTCATTGCCTCAATGTCCAAGCTCTCAAATGCTTTATAGAAGGCAGAGTTCGCTTCTAGCACGCCGACGTCGTTTTCTAGTTCTGACACGATCGGTTCCTCCTGAGGCCGCGCCGGATTGCCAGGCTCTCTGTGCTCGCCCTTAGCTTTTGGACCGGGTTTTAGGAGGAGGGCAGTGCCTGCCTTTCCTGGAATGAAGAAGGCCCGGAAACCCGGGCCTTCTTTCGGCAACTAAAGCTCTGGTTAATAGTCCGAGTACATGAAGAACTCGTAAGGGTGCGGTCGAACGCGCAGTTCGTCGATTTCATTCTCACGCTTGTAGGAAATCCAGGTGTCGATCAAGTCCTGCGTGAAAACATCGCCCCGGAGAAGGAACTCGTGGTCTTCTTCTAGCATGTCGATGGCCTCATCCAGGCTGTGTGGCACTGTATCGATCTTTGCCAACTCTTCGGCCGAAAGATGGTAGATGTCTGCGTCCAGGGGCTCACCTGGGTCGATCTTGTTTATTACGCCGTCTATACCAGCCATGAGCATCGCGGGGAATGCCAAATATGGGTTGGCCGTCGCGTCTGGCGGGCGGAACTCGATACGCTTGGAGGCCTCGGAGGTAGCATAGACCGGGATCCGCACGCAGGCGCTCCGATTACGTTGCGAGTAGGCGAGGTTTACGGGGGCTTCAAAACCGGGAACCAAGCGCTTATATGAGTTGGTTGTGGGCGCGCCGAAAGCTAAAACCGCGCCAGCGTGCTTGAGCAGGCCGCCGATGTAGTGTTTGCACATGTCGCTTATAAGACCGTAGCCGTCAGGGCTGTAAAAGAGGTTTTTGCCGTTCTTCCACAAGCTCTGGTGGACGTGCATGCCTGTGCCATTGTCACCGAAGATGGGCTTGGGCATGAACGTGAGGATCTTGTCGTGGGCGCGAGCTACGTTTCGGGCTACGTACTTGAGTAGAGTGACGGTGTCTGCCTGATGGCGCAGGCTTTCGTACTTGATGTCGATCTCACCCTGGCCTGCAGTTGCCACCTCGTGGTGGTGGACCTCCATCTGGACGCCCAAATCCATCAAGGTCAGGACGATCTCAGACCGCAAATCTTGGAGAGTGTCGATTGGTGGCGCTGGGAAGTAGCCTTGCTTGTGTTTGGGTCTATAGGCAAGGTTGCGTCCAGCCGCTCCATTGAAAATGTCTGCCTCTCTTCCGGAGTGCCAAATCCCTTCGTCCGACTCGATGTAGTGGTGAGCGCTGGAGGGGGTGTAGTCGAAAGACAAGCCGTCGAAGATAAAAAATTCGAGTTCCGGTCCCCAATAGCTAAGATCTGCAATCCCTGAGGACTTTAGATAATCTTCTGCCTTGGTGGCTATATAGCGTGGATCCCTCGTGTAGCGCTCTAGCGTCAAGGGATCCTTGATGTCGGCGAAGATGCTAAGCGTTGGTACTTGATATATAGGGTCTTCGAACGCGGTGTTCGGGTCGGGAAAGAGGAGCATGTCGCTCTCGTTAATATTTTGGAACCCCCGGATACTGGAGCCGTCAAAACCGAGGCCGCCCTCGAAAGAGCCCATGCCGAATTCTTCGTTTGTTAGTGAGAAATGTTGAAGCGTGCCTAAAAGATCGGTGAACTTGATATCAATGATGCGAATGCCCTTGGACTTGATCAGGTCCAGTACTTCCTTAGGGGTGTAATCCGGCATAAACGCTCCTCCAGTCCTGCGTGTCTTCTCCCAGCCCATGGTCTCGTACAAGGCGCCACTGAGGGACGTGCAGCAACTGTTTCAATTATCGACTAGCTAATAGGTGGTTACTAGGCGCGATTGTAACAGCCTTGTTAAGAGGTAATACGTCATTTCTGATTGGAGACTATGTAATGCAGTGAGCAGGAGACAGCCGCCAGCACTTTAATGTCGGTCGCGGAAGCGATAGCCTACGTTGCGTACCGTGTCGATAAAGAGGACTGGCCCGTTCTCTATTTTGCTTCTCAGGCGCCGGATGTGGACGTCGACAGTTCGGGTACCGCCATAGTAATCGTAACCCCATACTGCATTAAGCAGATGCTCGCGAGAGAAAACCTTCCCGGGATTGGTGGCGAAGAATTTGAGGAGTTCGTACTCCTTGAATGTGAGCTCCATCCGCCTTCCACCTTGAGTTACCTCGTACCGCGATAGATCGATGGCAAGGTCGCCGACTCTGATCACCTGATCTCCTTCAGGAGGATTAGCGCGTTCCATGAGGAGTTGCATACGTAGAACGATTTCCTGAGGGCGGTGTGGGGAGATCGAAAAGTCGTCGAACCTTCCGGCATGGGCGTGTTCGGCAAGGCTTTGGTTCGGTATCAGCGCTAAGACAGGTAAAGGCGGTGCCAGATTGGAACACATGGTCAGTAGGCCTGCCACCTCCGTATCGCCAGCTGGTCTAATGGCACAGTCAAGTACCACAAGATCGAGTTTCTCGTGTGAGAGGATTTCGTG
>CAZUGG010000023.1:0-11386 GCA_964619905.1 uncultured Dehalococcoidia bacterium | reverse complement strand
GTAGATGCTCTGCGGGTTGTGGAAGGACTCCCTTAGGTAGGGGGTCATCCCTTCTACAACTTCTGGGTCGCAGGGCGTCGTGGCGATATGGTCCAAGTAGACCGGTGGGCAGGCCATAATAGGTGCATTATAGTCGCGAGCCAGGCAATCTTGGGACACAGGAATTACGAGTTAAAAGGTTAGGATCTGGTCTGCAGTCTCCATCTCCTCAATCATGAATGATACAAGTCCACGCGCTTCATCGATTTCAGGAATCAGGTCTTCTTTACTAACCTCAGCTAGGAACATAGAAGACGTGCAAGCATATAGTCGTACGTCGCCATCTTCTTTGGCCTCACGGAGAAGAGTCAAGACATCGTCCATCTTGGCTTCTCGCAACCTTTTGCGGTAGGCATCACCATTGGTGAAGTACTCCGAAATCGGGAGCGAATGGATCCTTTGGGTGGTAACGCTGCAAGCAGACTCGTCTCGAAATAGGACCCTGACGGCAATGTCGGAAAGCACTGCGGCCATGATAAGCGTTGCGACCTGGACAAGGTTATTGTGCGTCCCGGAAGAAACCAGGATCGCGAGTTTCTTCACGCCGCTTTCTCTATAAGCAAGTAAACCATATCTCCGTCTCGCCGCTCACCTATCACTTTGTGTTGAAACTTGGCCGACCAAGCCCTGATCTCGCGACCCTGGAACTCGTTGCCGATAACCTCCAACGTTTCACGAGAAGCCAGTTCGCCTAGTTCGCGCTTCACATATTTGAGGCTACGACATTCGACCGGGTCAAAGTAGACGCGGACGTCGAGTGTACGGGTCGGCCTGTTGACTGGGGTCATCCGCTTCCCTCCAGGTCATACAAAGCGCAAATAAGAAGAAGGCGAACGATGCCGCCTTCCTCAGGTGTCTCGATTACCGCTACTTGCCGCAGTTACAGTTGCCGCAGCCCCCACCACCTGTCTGCATGTTCGGATTCACAATAGTAAACCCCGAACGTTCTAGACCCTCTAGGTAGTCGATCTCTGATCCTTCCAGTATCTGGGCAGTGTCAGGATCAAGAAGAATACGGACCCCGTCCGTTTCAACGCGAGCGTCGTCCGCTTGCTCCTCGTGTTCGAGAGTCATCATGTACTGGGGCCCTGAGCAGCTCATTCCGGTGACTACCACACGTAGCAAGGCATCCTCTTCGCCTTGCTCTTTCATGATGCCTTGTATCTTTTCGGAAGCTGTTCCAGTAACTGTAATCATTAACCGAAGCTCTCCTATTCATTACGACGGCTTCGTGGTTCACGGCACGTCTACTATGAGGGGTTAACCGTAGCACGAGGCTCTTTGCAGAGTCAACGAAAAAAATGAATCCGCAGAACAAGTTGGAACGCTAACAGATCCTCCTGGTGCTATCATGGCCCAACCCTCTCCCGTAACTATTTAGCAGGCATGTCTACAAACGTGACCCCACTCCAACCCGACGACTCAGGTCACTTCGGCGACTTCGGGGGTAAGTTCGTCCCCGAAACTCTAATGGCAGCACTCGAGGAGCTCGAGGCTGCTTACGAAGAGGCATCCTCCGACGAACTTTTCAAGAGTAAATTAGCCGACCTTTCCAGCACCTACACAGGCAGACCAACGCCGATCTACTTCGCCGAGAACCTCTCTAAAAAGATAGGCGGAGCTCGCCTGTATCTCAAGCGCGAAGACCTTGCCCACACAGGGGCCCACAAGATCAACAACGCTTTGGGTCAGGGCCTCCTTTGCCAACGTATGGGTAAGCAACGCATCATCGCAGAGACCGGGGCAGGCCAACATGGTGTCGCCGCCGCGACCGTATGCGCCATGTTAGGACTCGAATGCATCGTCTATATGGGCGAAGAAGATATCAACCGACAGTCGCCTAACGTCTTTCGCATGAAACTCCTCGGCGCGGAACTCATTCCTGTGAGTAGTGGCAGCCGTACCCTCAAAGACGCCATCAACGAAGCCATCCGCGATTGGGTCACCAACGTAACAACCACCCACTATCTCCTCGGAAGTGCCGTCGGACCACACCCATATCCCCGAATGGTACGCGACTTCCAATCAGTGATTGGCAAAGAAGCCCGTGCGCAGTTTCTGGAGCACACTGGGAAACTTCCCGACTACGCTATCGCCTGCGTTGGTGGCGGAAGCAACGCCATCGGGCTATTTCATCCGTTATTGGACGATGTTGGCGTCAACCTTGTCGGAGTCGAAGCCGGGGGCCACGGCCTTGAAAGTAATCAACACGCGGCCACGCTTACCGCAGGTTCAGTGGGTATTCTACACGGCTCAAAATCGTACCTCCTTCAGGATCACAACGGTCAAGTTTTGGAAGCCCATAGCATCTCAGCAGGCCTCGACTATCCTGGAGTGGGCCCGGAGCACAGTTATCTCAAGACGCTCAAGCGAGCCAGCTACGTTGCCGTAACGGACAAACAAGCCCTCGATGCATTCCAAACCTTGAGCAAAACCGAAGGAATCATCCCCGCGCTCGAGCCTTGTCACGCCTTGGCTTACGCCATGGAACTTGCCTCAGAACTGACCCCAGAAAAAACGATTCTTCTAAACTTGAGCGGGAGGGGCGACAAAGACATCTTCACCGTGGCCAGCCATCTTAATTTGGAGTTGTAGCCATGCGGCTAAAAGATAAAGTGGCGATAGTTACAGGAGCTGCATCCGGCATGGGGGCAGCGATAGCCAAGCGCTTCGCTACAGAAGGGGCTCGAGTAGCCTGTCTGGACATCAACCGGCAAGGTGCTGAAGAGGTCATTGACCATATCCGGACGGCCAATGGGAAAGCAGAATTTATCCGTTGTGACGTCACCCAAGCTGATGAGGTGCGGGATGCGGTAGGCCAGACCATCCGACGTTTCGGCAAGCTTCATCTCCTGGTGAACAACGCCGGCATCTACGATCACGAAGACCATCTGATTGAGGATCTTAACGAAGAGACTTGGGATCGCGTAATGAATGTTAACCTCAAGGGACCCTTCTATTGTTGCCGTTATGGTTTGCCTGAAATTGTCACCTGTGGTGGTGGTGCCGTGGTGAACATCGCCTCGACCGCAGCACTTGCCGCAGTCCAGCGACCTGCCTACTGTGCAAGCAAAGGCGCACTCCTCACGATGACAAAGGCCGTAGCCCAACAATTCGCCGGACAGGGCGTACGTGCCAACGCCATTTGTCCCGGTGCAATCGACACGCCCCTCCGCACGTACACTGCAGCGGGCAGGAAATCTGACGGAATCAACTACCCGCGTTCACCCCGATTCATCAGTCGTGTCGGACAACCGGAAGAGATCGCCTCCCTCGCCCTATTCCTAGCCTCGGAAGACGCTTCGTTCATCACCGCTTCTGCTTACGCAGCAGACGGAGGCCTGACGGCTATCTAAACCATGTTGCTCAACGACAAAGTGGCCATCATCACCGGAGCTGGCTCCGGGATCGGACGGGCTGCAACCCAACGTTTCCTTCAAGAAGGAGCCCGTGTAACGATCGCTGATATCGATGAGGAGGCCGGCGTCAACACATTGCGGATGGCAAAAGACATCGGTGGCGAGGCAACATTCGTGCCGACAGACGTCTCCAAGAGCAATGAGGTTCGGCAGATGGTCTCCCACACCTTAGACAAATTCGGCGGTGTTCACATTCTAATCTCCAACGCTGGGCTCTTTTCAAGACACGATGGCCCTATCACCAGCATCGAGGAAGAAGTATTCGATCGGATACTCGACGTAAACCTACGTGGCATGTTTTTGTGCAGTAAATACGCATTCCCTGAGATCCTGAAGAGTGGAGGGGGCTCGGCAGTACTGACCTCATCAATCGGGGCCACACTTGGTTCACCAACGACGGCATACGGCACGAGTAAAGGTGGGGTTTTGGGGTTGATGCGCTCGCTGGCTATGCAGTACACGCCAAAAGGTGTTCGCGTAAACGCTATCCTTCCAGGACCCACAGACACCCCCATGATGGAAGTGGTGACCGCAACTCGAGGCACATCTTTAAGTCGCCCCCGCGGTTTCGCTGCCAGAATGGCCGATCCTTCTGAACCTGCTGCCCTTATGGCCTTCCTCGCCTCGGATGAGTCAAGCTATATCACGGGCCAGGCATTGTTCGTGGACGGAGGACAGAACTCCTCTTAGGACCCCTTTGCACTGGGCCTCATTGTTTTCGGTCCAAACCTTCGCACACAGCCTCAGGAACCACCTGTTCTTTTCATACGCCATTTCGTCAGGCATCTCTTGGTTGCTTGACCTAACTCTTGTAGCGCTCTCTCGCTATACTCGCTTGGGCACTACGGTTCTTTGCCCATAAAGGTGACAGGCATGGCAAATATTGACGTTTTCGAAGCTATTCAGACTCTGCGCGCAGTGCGCCAATACCGAGTCGACCCGGTGCCTGAGGAAGCACTACGCACAGTGCTTGAGGCAGGAACTCGAGGTCCGAGCGCAATCAATCAGCAGCCATGGCGGTTCATCGCTGTTACCGGATCCGGACGCAAAATCGTGGCTGCCCACTACGAAAAGGCCTGGATGTTGAATCGCCATGACGGTACCCCGTCGCCGTCCGCACCCCGAGGCAACACTAAGATTCTGGCTGAAGCTGAGGAGTTTGCCACCAAAGGGATACATGAAGTACCCGTCTTCATAATCGTGTGTTTGACCCGAAAAAATGCCCTGGACTCGGTGCTTCAGGGAGCCCAGCTCATGATGCTGGCCGCCAGGGTCCTAGGACTGGGGACGATATTCACTACACTCCATCGGCGGGTCGAAGGCGAGCTTAAAGCTCATCTTGGCATTCCGGGCGGGGTCGACGTACCCTGCATCAGACCCGTCGGATACCCAGTGAAGCCGTTCGGCATTACAAGCCGGTTCCCTGTGGAAGAGGTGGCTTACCGAGATCGCTGGGGCGAGCCCTACAATTAAGTAACAGCCGCCTCTTTGCGGGCTTTACCACCGCGGCGCACTGACCCACTTTTGTGATCTTTTCGGGCTGATAGGACGGAATCTAAATACTCTTTCACCTGTGTCGCGAGGGAGGCTTGACTTCGCTTGGTCAAGCGTTCAAGCAAGTCCATTTCCCATTCGATCCCGACTACCGGTGCAGGTCGAAGTCCGGCCACAGTCTGCCGGCCCATGATTTGAAGGGAACCTGGGGCCACGCTACGAAGAGGCTGCAGCCACGAAAGTACAATATCACGACCTGTGAGTCCTTCTCTATAAGCTTCGTGGGCCAAATCGCGCCGCTCTGCTTCGCTTAGCTCTACGAAAGCGCTATCCATCTCGTCGGCGAGCATTTTTTCGATAGCCTGACCGGACGGGCGGGGCACGAAGAAGATATTGTCACCCGCTCTGGAAAGAAACGCCTCGTCAATGCGGAGTGGATCGTTTGTCGTCCCCACAACAATTACAGTGCTCACCCCTCCAGCAGCGACGACGCGCTCACGAAGATGCAACATTTTAGAACGCACTTCCGGAGTCCACGACTTCTCAGGCAGGGAGATATCGCCACCTCGGCTTTTTCGTCCTTCCTTGCGCACTAGTGCGGCCAATTGATGACGCACCTCTTCGACCTCGGCATCTCCCCAGAGGGATCTGATACGAGATTCAGTCTCCAGCTCCTGCACGCCCTGAATATCTTGGATTAACGAGTTCACCACGTCCCGATACTCTTCATGGGTATTGCCATCCGATCGATTCGAGATCACAGAATCGATCTCGTCAAGTAAGAGCATAACTGTAGAACCCCGATTGCACTCCTCTCGAGCGTCGTCTAGGAACTGCTGGGCTTTACGTGCCGACATGCCTAAATATGGGTCTTTGATATCCGTTGGCCGAATCGCCTTAAACTTCACCGGCAAGTTTTTGCCATTCGTCTGTGCGAATGCAAGACGACCCGCCATAGCCTTGGCAAGCATGGTCTTTCCGCAGCCGTAGGGGCCAAAAAACAGGAAGACCCTAGGAGGAAGACTTCTTCTCACCAGAAACCATTCGGGGTGGGTCAGGTAAAAAAGTGCCTGCTCGATACGGTCTTTGATGGGCCCGAGTCCTGCTATCTCGCCAAAATTGGACGGGGCGATCGAATCCCATTTCGGGTTTTCCGCCTCTACAGTTGCAGTCTTCGACAGGGGCCTCGGCACCGCATCAGATCCTGCATCTTCAGGTTTCTGTCGTCTGGATTCGGACACGGATGTTGAGGACGTAGCTGATGGTTTTGCGCCCTTTGGCAAAGATGCCCCCGGTTTAACCGCAGGCGCCGGCTGGATCGTTAGGCGTTCGCCCTCTTTCAAAACCAAGGACAACTTCTTCGGCAGTTTAATGTTGTGTTCAGGTACCGTCTTGTTACCCACGGCACCCAATACGAAGTACGTTGCAGAAGACGTGACCAGGATTTTCCCACCTTTGGATGACAAACCCACGGCCTGCAATGTTTCGGGGTGCAGAATCGCCTTATCCCCGTGGATCTTTTCGAAGAGGAGGACGTGTCGTTTCGCCATCGAGCAATTCCTATGGCTTTGTTAGTCCGCGATCTGGGACAACTCGGCTCCCGCAAGACCTTGGCGGCTTGCGGGAGCCGAGTGTAATCTCACCCTTTGGTGAGGACTAGGGCCTAGACTCCGAAAAGAGAATCCAGGCGCTCGTCTTCAAGACCACCGTCGACACTCATCGAGGCGGCTTCTTCGTCCGTCTGGCGCCGCTTCAACATGTCAATCAGAGGATCCCCGGCGGCCTGCTCGTCCAGATTCAAGATCTGGGTCATCTTGCCAAGTTGCCAGTTCTGACTACTCAACTCGAGTTCGAGCACATTAAAGTCGATGGTATCTTTCGCTACCTCGATCTTTGCCAGTTCACCTTCAACAATTTCCTGTTGCTTGCGCAGCCAATCAGTGCCGAGTCGTTCGAGCAGCTTTTCGCGCAGCAGGATTTTTCGACCTCGAACTCGAGCGGCACCCTTGAGTTCTTCCATCAAGGATTTGAGCTGCTTCGCGTCGAGCTTCTGCAGATAAACCTTGAATTGAATTAGTTCTTCGTTTTGGAGATCATCTGGAGCTACCTCTTGAAGGACCTCGTCAATGACCTGCGGCGGCATGGACTGAGCTACGGTTGCCATCAGCTAATCTTCCTCCCGCCCTCGATGTGTTTATATGCTGCGTCAACGACCTTCGCCTTGATCCAAACCAAACGACCTTCCTCTCGGAGTTGTTCGGCCTCGTTCAAGATCTTCGCTTCACGAGCGTTGTAACGGTCAAGAAGGTCCTTAACGGTTTTCAAACGTTCCTTTAGCTGCGTCTCAGACTGTTCCAACCTGTGACGGCTTGACCGCTCACGCTGGATAAGTCCCTCAATAGACTTCTGGCTTGGAGCCCCAAACATTACGTGGCTCTCTGTTACTTCGATATTGACATCAAAGCGATTCTTGGCCTCACGCAGAATCGCCTTCAGGTCCTCGAGGTCGTCGACTCCCATCTGTTGGCCAAGCTGATCCAGTGGAGTGGGATGACCAGCGGCGTGCAGCAGAAACTCGGCCTCAAAGAACCTCTCTTTAAGAATGTCGAAGTTTACGAAGTAGTTGCCAAACTCGGTGCCGAACACCGGGTCGAGCAGCGCGTGACCATTGATCACGTCAGCAAGGTACTCGCGCTTTACAACACCGTCGAGAGCTTGGACCAGCTCCAAATAGCTGAAGCCCATGAGCCGAAGCAACTCCCTGTCGGCTACAAGCCGACCATTCAGGTCATGGATAACGCCCTCGGTTAGCCAATAACTCTTAATGGCATCGAGTACGTACATTGAGCGAATGTTGAACGCCTCCTCGACATCTCGCTTGAACGCGGAGAATTCGCGCGGGCGAATATATCGGAGCAGGAATCCAAAGCGGTTGCGATCCAGCGAGTCCTTAGGGTTATAGACCTTAGGATCGAAGGCCACCATATTTTCGCCTTCGACATAGGCCAGCCGTTTCTTGTAAGCCCAATCACGGAAAGACTTCTCGGCCTGCTGCGGGCGGGCTCGGTCAGGCAGAACCTCGCACAATCCATAGTACTGGACCATGCGTTCCCAGTCGCCCTTCCGCTCGCCATTAACAGGCCACGCGGTAATGAACGCCATCTATGCCTCCTTTGCACGAGACGGTGCGGAGGACGAACAGAGTTGTAAATCTGCTGAAAACAATCTAAACTCCGTTCAATACCGCACTCAAACAAAGTAGCCATGATGACTGTATTTTGTCAAGAGGTTTTGAACCGAGTTCAAGAAATTAGCCTCTTCATCTCTGGCAATGTGGAAGCTCTCCCAGGGCCACCAGCCACCAGACGAGACCCGCAGGGGAGGTCCTTCAGCCAATGAGCCCCCAACCGAAACGAAGCCCGCGACAAATCACTGAGGCTGAACTCTCTGTCGGCTTTAACAAGCTGACGAACGACGAGTGGCGTTACGCCGACGCAAGGCCATTTACCAAACGTGTACGGGCCTCCGTAAGCGTCGCAGCTCCTTTTTTAATTGAACAACTTCGAACCGGCAACAAACGGGAGCGCGAGCGGGCAGCTGAACTCCTCGGTCAGCTGGAAGGTCCTCGAGTGCTTGCTCCCCTCTGGGATATTTTCCGGGATGAACAAATCGAGGCATCTGTCCGCGCGGCAGCAGGCGCCCTCCTCGAGACCATGGACGAGCCCTCTGCAATTAAGGGCGTTCAGGCCGGGATCGATTACGAGCCGATCATCCACGACGCCCTCGAGGCTATCTTTCGCCGAGCGCAACAGGAAGAGGGCTTCCGCGAGCGGTTCCTCCATGAACTGGAGGCCGACGAACCAGAGGAACGGAAAATTGTTCTATCCGTACTTGCAGAAGCCCACGACGAACGCGCCCTTGACCTCATACTTCCTCTGCTCTACAGCACCCGAGTACGAACAATCATGCTGGCAATTGAGACCTTGGAAACACTCGGTAGCTCTTCACCAATCGATCGACTTCAGGAAGTCGCGACGGGCGACCCCAGCCCAGAGGTTCGGCAGAGGGCTCGGGAAGCCTTTGGCCGCTTGATCATGCAATCCTCAGTTGTGAGACACAATCAGTTCTCGGTGCGAACTTCGGCGACATCTACCCTGCCAGTGGTGCACGCCAGCGTTTCGTTACTCGACCAGAAGGGCGATCAGGCCATCACGGTCGGACGGAGACGGGCAGATGGGTATCTTAAAGTTGTCACAGTCCTGTGTAACCAAGAGAACGGCGTTAAGAGCTGCACCGGAGTGGAGAAGATGACTGCAGAAGAGCTCGCCGACATAATCACGACCTTGGAGTCTCAGGGCCTGACTCCTGTGGATGTAGAACCACCGTTTGCCGGAATACTTATTGAGGAAGCCCGTTTACGATCCATCGAAAAGCGCAGACGGCTTCCCGCCGAGCTCGCAATCTGGCGAGAGGCCATTGTGACCGCGCCGAGAACCACGTGCCTACCACTCCAAAACTCTACCGATGAGATCGAGGCATCGATCGAGGACACCGGCGCTCTACTCGCAACACCCGAATTCCGTCAATGGTTCTTCGAGCCTGATCTCGTTTGGCCGTACGTCAATGAATGGCAGTCCGGAACCTTGCTTCAACGCTCGAGCTCCACTGGGGGCCGAACCCTCGAGGCTCTGATATCACTCGCGGCCCGAGACCTCGTGGATGACGAATTCGCTGGGCTCCTCCGACGTCGCCTTGAGCGACAGGCCGACCTGCTCAAACTTTCTAACAAGAACGACCTCTATCAACTTACCCGCGCCTCCTTAACAGGGCTAGACCCTTCGGAAGGATGTTCCCCCGAAGACCATCCGTTCATTCGTGCCATGATCCTGAGTAGCTTCTTTAATGCCGGTCTACGTCTGTCCAAAGCCCACTCAGCAGCGCTTTCGTAGTTTTGCTCCTGTCTTACTCCCAACACACCAAATGCATCAAAGCCACGTTTAGTGTCTTGACTGCACAATCCTCAGGGTCAACCATTGTGAACCAAGGCTTTTTCCCCCGCCCAAGAGCTCTAAACCTCGTCGCCACACACCAGTGAAACAAGATTCCACCTTGCGACTCGAAGTAGGGCTCTGCTAGCATACCGACCGCACCTGTTGCTTCAGGAGATACCACTTAGCTCGAGACGAGCATTTGTTATGACGACAACTTCGGACCGCCTCGCCGACCTAGACAAGCGCCGCACGGAATCTCGCCTTGGCGGTGGAAAAAAACGCATTGAGCAGCAACACAAACGCGGCAAGCTCACCGCCCGCGAACGGATCGACTTACTCATGGACGAGGGGACGTTCGAGGAGATAGACCCGTTCGTGACCCACCGAGCAACGGACTTTGGGCTCGCGGGCACAGAGATCCCTGGGGATGCGGTAGTCACCGGGCACGGTCTCATTGATGGTCGTGTGGTCTTTGTCTTCGCACAGGACTTCACAGTTTTCGGGGGGTCGCTCTCTGAGGTAGTCGGCGAGAAGATTGTCAAGCTCCTTGATATGGCGATGCGTGTTGGCGCTCCAGTGATCGGTCTTAACGACTCTGGTGGGGCCCGAATCCAAGAG
Organism: uncultured Dehalococcoidia bacterium; assembly: GCA_964619905.1. Taxonomy (GTDB): domain Bacteria; phylum Chloroflexota; class Dehalococcoidia; order SHYB01; family SHYB01; genus DAOUKH01. The sequence goes on along the minus strand of CAZUGG010000023.1, from coordinate 825 downwards.
GGGGTGGTCAGCCTTCGCGGTTACGGAGAGATATTCCTTCGCAACACGCTGGCATCGGGCGTCGTGCCCCAGATTTCAGTGGTTCTGGGACCGTGCGCTGGCGGAGCAGTCTACTCTCCTGCCATCACCGACTATGTCTTCATGGCTAAGGGAATTGGGCAGATGTACATTACAGGCCCAGACGTAGTAAAGGCTGTCACCGGGGAAGAAGTTACCCATGAGGACCTCGGCGGTGCAATGAGCCACGCATCCAAAAGTGGAGTCGCCCACTTCGCCCTGGAAACCGAAGAAGAGTGTTTCCAGCAGGTACGGCGGCTTATCAACTTCCTCCCGTCCAACAACATGGAGGATCCGCCTGAACAAGTGCCCACCGACGATCCTGCACGGTCCAACGATGAACTCATTGACGCCGTGCCCGACGATCCTGCAAAGCCCTACGACATGAAAGAGATCATCCGAACGGTTGTCGATGACGGTGACTTCCTGGAGGTCCACGAGCACTTCGCTCCGAACATTATCGTCGGCCACGCACGGCTGGACGGAAAGTCTGTCGGAATCATTGCCCAACAGCCCGCCTACCTCGCAGGTGTCCTAGACATCGATGCCTCTCGCAAGGCCGCGCGCTTCGTACGTTTCTGCGATTGCTTCAACATTCCGCTAATCACGTTCGCCGACGTCCCGGGCTATCTTCCCGGAACGAACCAAGAGCACGGCGGTATTATCACCCACGGAGCTAAGCGTCTCTTCGCCTACTCCGAAGCCACTGTGCCCAAGCTCGCGGGCATCACTCGTAAGGCCTACGGCGGCGCCTACATCGTCATGAGT
>CAZUGG010000022.1:0-4381 GCA_964619905.1 uncultured Dehalococcoidia bacterium | reverse complement strand
ACTCATGGAGCCGCTCAACAACAACTGAAATTGTGCCGTGAGGTGCATGTGGGCATACACCGACAACGTAGGGTCAAACCGGAAACGGATGGCTTCTGGCCCACCGTCCTCCCCGGACAGCAGAATCTGGCTCTCGAAAGTAACACCCTCGGTCTCACCTCTTCTCCAAGCCGTAACCGAAGGATCCGCGAGGTAGGTCGCCAGCGTTCCGTAGTGGCTCGCTTTATGCAATACCAGCTCCTCTAGGCGATTCTAGGCTTGCCCTTTTGAGTCGTCAAACAGACTGTATCTAATCTACAAGGGAGACCGGCCAGTGCGCTAGGCGTTCCCCTCTTCACCCTGCCGGGCCAGGGCTAGGAATGAATCAATTCCGAGAGAAGCTCCTCCGACAAGTGCTCCGTCAATGTCGGGCATCGCCATAAGACCCGCCACGTTGTCGGGACTCACGCTACCACCGTACAGAATGCGAACCTCACGGGAAAAATGCGTTCCATAAAGCTCGCCAATCACAGATCTTGCGAACGAGATTGCCTCGTTTGCTGTCTCTGGTGTTGCTGCGTGACCGGTCCCAATGGCCCAGACTGGTTCGTAGGCAACAATCAGCCCGGCCTGGTTGGGGATTCCTTCCAATGCGCGCCGTAGCTGAGCGCCAATAGTTTTTTCAGTGTTTCCTGATTGCCGGTCTTCAAGTCTCTCCCCTACAGCCAAGATAGGCACCAGCCCAAGTTGAACAGCCGCATTCAACTTCTTGTTTATCATCTCGTCCAATTCCCCGAAGAGCCACCTGCGTTCTGAATGGCCAACGATCACATGGGACGCCAACTCCTTGACCATGGAGCCAGCAACCTCACCTGTAAAGGGGCCACTAGCCTGGTGGTACATATTCTGCGCCCCTACCATGATCCGGCTTCCCCTCAACACTTCGGAGATCTTGTTCAACCATATAGTTGGGGGAAAAACAATTAGTTCCACCCCCTCTATCCCTGCGCTTTGGTCCCGAATGCCCATCGCTAGCCCAACAGCCTCGTCGAGGGTCGTATTCATCTTCCAGTTGCCTGCCATCACAGGTGTCCTCATAACTGAAATCCCCAGATCTTCTCCCTGTTCAATTGCATACGCTAAGCTCCGAATTTGGCTAATTTCTGAGCGTTTGCCAATGCAAGTGGCAAAGCCTCTTTAGCAGGAAAACGTCCTAACAGGCCTCTCGCACAAGCTTTCTCTGAGAAGCCCTCTGTCCGTTCCATCCCTGAATAGGACGAGTGGAGCAGGAACGGAACGGGATGCCAACTGTGAGCTGCCATAACGGAGGGGGTAGAGTGGTCTCCGCCAATCATCAAAACATCAGGGCCCATTTCCAGAAAACGGGGTATGTAGCTGTCCAACTCTTCGATCGACGCGACCTTGCTCTCGAAATCTCCATCCTCACCGGCCGCATCCGTCGGCTTGTAATGAACAAAGAAATAGTCATGCTGCCCCCAGAGGGATTCAAGCGTCTCCAATTCATCCCCGAAAGTGTTCCCGGTACTTGCCACTTCCATACCTACGATCTGCGCCAGGCCCCGATACATCGGATAGCTTGCAATAGCCACGGGATCAAGCTTGAACAAATCCCTCATCGATGGCACCTTTGGGAATCCGGAGAACCCGCGTAATAGAACCATGTTGGCTATGTCCCGTCCGGACAACAAGCTTTCTGCTTGTGCTACGAACTGCTGCGCTGCTTCCGCCATCTTCGTAGAGCTAGGACTTAAAGCAGCAAGCGTTAAAGGAGGCACTCCAAGTTTTTGCGGGTCTGATTCCGCGATATCTTCTCCTAAGCCATCGCCCTCGAACACGGCCACAAATCTATGATCTTTAACCGGATAGACCGTCACCGAGCAGCCATCAACTTTGATGCTGTTCAACTTTTCGATAAGCGGCGCCGTCAGTTCCGTGGATATCCGCCCCGCTCGGCGGTCAGTGATATTGCCACCTTCGTCTATCGTGCAGAAGTTTCCTCTAGTCGCTATCTGCCCCGGGCCAATCGAGAGCCCAATTCCAAGCGCTTCCATAATTCCCCGTTTGATCAAATAGACCTCGGGGTCATAGCCAAATAACCCTAGGTGCCCGGGCCCGCTACCAGGAGTAATCCCTGGCTGAACGGGGATAGGCAAACCCAAGGCGCTCTTGGCCGCAAGGCTGTCAAGATTAGGGGGATCCGCCACTTCGAGTTCTGTTTCCCCCGTCGACGGGTGAGGCAAACCCCCGAGCCCGTCTGCAACCAAGAGAACAATCTTGCTAGGCGTTTTCTCGGCAACTGCATTGATTATGTCAAGCGTCATCATCTGTCCTCGTGGATATTCACTTATCAAGGAGCGCGGCCAGCCCAGGAAGTGTTTTTCCCTCCAGGAGGTCCAGCGATGCCCCGCCCCCAGTAGAAACGTGCGTCATGTCATTCACCAGACCCAGGTCCTGCAGCACCTGTGCGGTTGACCCACCTCCTGCCACCGTGGTGGCAGCCAGGGAAGCAATAACTTCTGCAAGCTTATGAGTGCCCTTGGCAAATCTGGGCATCTCACATACACCCATCGGCCCATTCCAGATTACGGTCTTGCAAGCTGTTAACGCCTTGGCAAAGGTGTTTGCGGCCAAAGGCCCGATGTCCAATACCATCCAACCCGGTTCAATCGCCGTGGCTGCCACGATCTTAGCATCAGCATCTGCATCGAAGCTCTGCCCAATCACCACGTCCTCAGGAAGAAGGAACTTCACGCCTCTGTCTAGAGCCCCTCGCTCAATCTCAGTAGTCGCACCAAGCAGCTCGGATTCAATTAGCGAATCGCCCACCTCATAGCCCCGAGACTTAAAGAAAGTCCCGCACATGGCACCACCCAAAATCATCACGTCGACCGTATCAAGCATCTTTTGGAGAAGGAGCAGCTTGTCGCTCACTTTCGCTCCGCCTGAAACCGCAGCCACCGGGCGTTCCGGCGAATCGATAATCTTGCCCAGAATATCGATTTCTTTTTCCATCAGGAAACCCGCCACCGACGGCAGGTAATGGGTTATCCCCTCTGTTGAGGCATGGGCCCGATGTGCAACTCCGAACGCATCATTCAAGAACACGTCCGCCAAATTAGCGAGTGCCTTCGCAAAATCTGGTTCGTTCGCCTCCTCTTCGGGATGGAATCGGACATTCTCGAGCAGGACCACCTCCCCTTGTTTCATGGCCCCAACCTGCTGGATGACTGCTTCTCCTACACAGTCGCGAGCCATCGCAACCTTGACCCCCAACATCGTGCTTAACCGCTCCGCGAGCGGGGCTAGACTGTTGATCGGCTCGACTTTCCCGTTCGGTCTGCCCATGTGCGAGCAGAGTACGACTTTGCTCTGTCGATCTATCAAATAGCGGATCGTTGGAAGCGTCGCCCGAATGCGACTCTCATCGGTTATCGCTCCGGTCTTGTCGTCCCGAGGCACATTGAGATCAACTCGAACAAGGACACGTTTCCCTTTGATATCGATATCACGTACGCACCTTTTGTTCATCGCCGGTTCTCAGACAAAGCGGCCATTCAGGATCCGGGCCGAATATCGAACCTGTAAGCTTCAATAACAGGATTAGCCAGCAGACGTTCACACATTTCGTCAACCGCGATTGACGCCTCGGCTTCGTTCTCTGCTTCCAGAGATATCTCAAGCAATTTCCCCACTCGAACGTCTCTGACAGCAGAAAAACCTAGATTCTTGAGCCCCTCCAACACGGTAATGCCCTGTGGATCGTTCACCATTGGTTTAAGCGTGACGAACACACGGGCCGAAAAAAGTGGGACCATGGCTAAGCGGTCAACTCCTCTCCGGTTAGCCGACGGTACACCTCGCGATAACGTTTAGCAGTGTGTTCTGCAATGTGTTCGGGTAGCTCTGGCCCTGGCGGTTCCTTATCCCAATCCGTTGCTGCAAGCCAGTCCCTTGCGATTTGTTTGTCGAACGAGTCCTGTGAACGTCCCACCTGAAATTCATCCGCTGGCCAGAATCGGCTGGAGTCCGGTGTGAGAACCTCGTCAATCAGCACGACTGTCCCGTCTAACATACCGAACTCGAACTTCGTGTCCGCAATGATAATGTCGCGTTCCTGAGCATATGCGCGAGCCCACCCGTAGACATCCAACGTGTATTGCTGAAGCTGATCCGTTAGCTCCTTGCCAATCAAATCAGACATCTGGGCTAAAGATATGAGTTCATCGTGGCCTTCATGGGCTTTCGTCGTTGGGGTAAAGAGGGGATTTTCGAGACGTTCACTCTCACCGAGACCAGATGGAGCAGGTGTACCACCGATCGTCCCGCTCTTTTGATACTCAGCCCAACCAGAGCCAGCAAGATAGCCTCTAACTACACATTC
>CAZUGG010000021.1:0-8653 GCA_964619905.1 uncultured Dehalococcoidia bacterium | reverse complement strand
ACCCCAACAACAGCAACGATCGCAATGATCAAGGCTATAAGGGCAAGGGTCGAACTGGCATCTTCGCCGTCCGCACCGTTAGCACCGTCCGCACCGTTAGCACCGTTAGTGCCTGCCGGCCCGGTTGCACCAGTTGCACCAGCGGCACCAGGGGCACCAGCAGCGCCCGTGGACCCTTTAGCACCTGCGGCACCAGTGCCACCTGCGGCGCCATCAGCACCAGCCGGTCCACGCGGTCCTGGCGGTCCACCGGGACCAACGGCCCCAGCAGCTCCATCAGCACCAGCCGGTCCTGCCGGTCCTGCCGGTCCTTCTACTCCAGCAACAACGGGAGCCGCAGTGTCTGTCTCAATGTCCTGGGTTATTACCACGTTGGAACCGAACGTAACCGTTACGGCACCCGCCGCAGGAACCCAAGTCTCACCCGATTTGACCTGCAGGTCCAGTGTGGCGCCGATCAAAGCACTGCCAGCGCCAAACGTGACGTCCATCCGATACTGCTGCGGATTGAACCCCTGAAGGCCAGTAGTCGTCTCAGCCACCACGGCGCCGTCAGCGTCGACAGCACGTACGGACGTCCCAGCATCGGCATTTACGCCGTTGAACGTCACGTTACCCGAGATGACCGTAACACCTTGAGCCGCAACCGTCGCCGGGGCGACGAGCAGCCCTACTACCAGGGCTATCGCAGTAAGGACTCCTGCGAGTCGGAGTTTTCTCATGTTCTGTCTCCTTCTCTCTTTGCGGTTCTGGCTTCTGCGGATGGGGCCGGTGAAGGCCCCATCCGCCTTATAGCCGTACTACGCGTCCTTACTTTTCTTTATGAAACCACTTCGATTGTTACTGACGAACCCACCGCGAAGAACGTCGGGGTGTCAGCCGCTACCGCTACCGCGGTCTGGCCGCTCACCGAAACGCTCGCTGCCTCGCTGAGGTTGAGGATTAGCACGCCGAACGGCTGCACCTCTGTCAGCGTATCGCCAGGTAGGTCTGGCACGAATGCGCCGAAGCTTGTGCCGCCCGGAGGCGACGCACTTGCCAGGGTCAGGATGCCCGCATTTGTCAGCGCTTGGAACGCTGTCGCAGGTATCACCGCTGAACCAGCAGCAGTTGCACTCGTGACCGTCAGTTGGGCCGTTCCTGTGAACGATCCGCCGGTCGGCGCGGTCACAGTCACTGTGTACGCACCCGGGTTAAGAGCCGGGATGGTAACAGAGGTCGTGAACCCACCGAGAGCATCGGTGATCGGGTTAGGTGTAGGCGCCTGGTTGACCGCGCCGACGTTAATCGTGCCAACGGTGCTGTAAGCGCTGAAGCCGGTACCCGTGATGCTAATCGTGTCACCAGCCTTACCAGTGGCGGGCGAGATCGTTATGCCCGGACTGGGGATGGTGAACGAGGTCGTTCCGGAGATGTTCGAAACGGTGGCCTTAATGACCAGGGAGCCTGGGACCAGGGATCCACCAGCAGCTGCCGCAGGAACCGTGATGCTTACTGTGAAGGCACCAGTGGTGTCCGTCGCCGGCGCTGGGATCGGCAAGGCGCTAGCCGCACCGAAGGTCAGGCCCGAAAGGTTGGTCTGGCTTGGGAAGTTGCTGCCGGTAATCGTTACCAGGGTTCCAGTGGAGCCCGAGGTTGGGGATACCGTAACGGTCCCCGCGGTTATCGACAGAGTCTTCGTCTTCGTCTTGTTCGCGGTAAACCCATTGGTTCCAGCCGCGCCATTGTTGTCAGTCGCCGTGATGGTGACGGTCTCCACCTTGGCGGCAACCGGGATGGTCACCGAGCCGGTGAATTCACCAGTCGCGGTAATCGGGTACGGGCCAGACGAGCCTGTAAAGGCACCTGACACCGAGCCGCTCATCGTAAGAGTGACCTGGGAGCTGACTCCGCCATTGGTCTTCTTACCGAACCCTGCACCGGTCACCGTAATGATCGATCCAGGTCCGCCTGTGCTTGGGCTGAGAACCAAGCTACGAGACTGGATGCTGAAGCCAGACGACGTGCCAACCAAGTAGCCCGTGTCGGTGGCTGTCCAGGTCTTGGTTCCACCCGCTGCGGTCACTGTATCCGAGAACGGTACCGTGCCCGTGTAGAGGAACGTCCCGTCGGTGGCCAGGCTGATCGGCGTACCAGCTGTAACCACATCGACCGAAGCCGTGGAGGTGTTCAGCGTGATGCTCGTCGTGGCCGTGCCAGCCGAACTCTTCGTGAAGCCACTACCGGAGATTGTTACCGCCTGCCCGGGAACGGCCGACGTTGGCGTAACAGTGATCGTCCGGTTGACAACAGTCAGGAGGAATGAAGCCGTTTTGGCCGATGCGTCACGGACGACAACAGTCTTCGTTCCTGTCGACGTGCCATTTGGCAACGTGAACGTGTACGCAGCGGTGGATCCACCAAGCGTGTTGGTGGAATACCCTGCGGCCGGTTCAGTGTTAGCCACTAAGGCAGTCGTGGAGGTGATCGCCGAGGACGCATTGAAGTCCGAGAGCGTCACCGAGACGGCCGACCCTGGGGTCGCTTCCGTGGACGCCGGTGTCGCGCTAGCTTTCTGAGTGTAGCTCTTCGATACAGAAAGCGTGCCGTCACCTTGGTCCTGAACGAAAAGGAATCCTTGCGTGGCGCCTTTGTTCGTCACAGAGCCTGCAACGAAGCTACCTGTCAAGTTACCGCTCGCGTCCACCGTGAACGATCCACCAGTAGAAGAACCAGTGGCGATCCCAACGGTAGTACTACCGATGAAGATCGTGCCTGCAGTGCTGCCTGTGTAGCCAGCACCCGATATTGATACGGTGGCGCCCCGCTTCGCCGAAGCCGGCGAAACTACGAACGTCTGTACGATTGTGTAACTACCGGTCGTGCCGGCAACTTCCGCACTCGATGCTACCGATAGGGTCTTGGCTCCGATGTACGCCTTCGCGGACGGGTTTGTAATCCCCGCCGTAGTCGAGAAGATGATCGTCGAAGAACCGTTGTCTATCGCAATCGGACTAATGAGCGTAACCGCGCGCCCAGCAACTGTCGGGGCGAGGTTAAGAACCTTAGTCGTCGGAGTTGAGCTCACCTGCGAGACCGAGATCGCCGACGCCACGATGGACGACGGTACCGTGGTCCCTAGAGGGAACGTTACTGTAAGCGTGCCCCCTATTGGCACGTCGGCTAGATGGTTCATGCCGATCGTGTACTGAGCTACTTTGCCCGCACTTGTGGTACTCAGTGTTACCGAGCCCACGTCGACGGCACCGGCTGCCTTGGTTACAGGAACCAAAGAGCCAGCGATGGCCGTTACAAGGGCAACGACCAGGAAGAGTCTTAGGAATCGAGAGGATGCGCGTTTCATTTACACCCTTGCTCCTTTCTTAGATTGCCTCAGGTTTTTTAAATGAGAGAAGCCGCAAGGGCTTGTTCTTGTTAATGTTTTGCCCCACCACCTGAGTACTAATCGCCGGTCCATAGGCCCGGCTTCCCACGGCATCTTGGAGCCATCGTGTCCTCCTTCTTCGGACTTCGCCCTTCTTATGTGATGTGTACTAAACATCTCCGCCCTTGGAACGAGTCCACGTTTCACAACCGTACTGAACACCTTAGTATTCGGGGTAATTAAATCTGTTGACATACAGGAAATAGGGCCCCGCATCTGCGGGACTCCGGCCATAGTAGCACGGGATTCAATTGAGTACAACAGGTTCATAAAACACTGATTCTCGGCACTCCAGCTACTCGCCGGCGCACTCTGTTGCTTTCCACTTTTCATTTTGGTTCAAAACTAACTTCGAAATGATTCTAGACTGCTCCTGTTAAGCCTGTCAAGTCCCTCTCCCCCATTTTCCACGGCCCTTCCTTATTACGCACCTAAACGCCAGCTTTTCCGAGTGCCCCCAGGAACTGCTCATTCGTTTTGGTTTTGCCCATCAGCTCTAGCACCTTCTCAGTCGCTTCAGTTTCCCGTTGGGAGTCAGCAGTGACCGTCGCCACCATTCGCCGTAACGTCCAGACCTGTTTCAAAACGGCTTCGCTCAACAAGAGTTCCTCGCGCCGTGTGCCACTCCGCTGGATATCAAGCGAGGGGTAGATGCGCTTCTCCGCAAGCCGACGGTCTAGATGTAACTCCATGTTGCCAGTGCCTTTGAACTCTTCGTAAATCACATCATCCATACGACTTCCTGTATCAATCAGACAAGTGGCTATAACTGTGAGGCTTCCACCCCCCTCACAGTTACGCGCCGCTCCGAAAAACCGCTTCGGCGGGTAGAGGGCGATTGGGTCAATGCCGCCTGAGAGCGTGCGCCCACTCGTCGGAACCGCCAGATTGTATGCCCTCGTAAGCCTCGTGATGCTGTCTAGCAGCACAACCACGTCCTTACCGCCCTCGACCAGTCGCTTCGATCGTTCAAGCACTAGCTCCGCGACTCGAGTGTGATCCTCTACCGGCTCGTCAAAGGTCGAACTGAAGACTTCCCCCTCGACGGAGCGCTCCATATCCGTGACCTCTTCAGGCCTTTCCCCAACAAGCGCAACCATCAGGACGACCTCGGGAGTATTCTTGGAAACCCCCTGCGCAATATTCTTAAGCAGAATCGTCTTGCCGGCCTTCGGCGGAGACACTATCAGACCTCTCTGGCCTCGGCCTACTGGCGAGAGCAGGTCTATAAGGCGGTTCGAGAGGTTCTTGGGGTCCGTTTCCAACATAAGCTGTTCATCTGGGAAAACCGGCGTCAGGCGGTCAAATGTTGGCCTGCCCCTGGCCGTATCGGGGTCGAGGCCGTTAACGCCTTCTACTCGGAGGAGGCCAAAGTACTTCTCTCCTTCTTTTGGAGGACGAACCAAACCCAGGACAAGGTCGCCAGTTCGTAGCGCAAATCTTCGAATCTGTGAGGGTGAGACATAGACGTCACCCGGGCTGGGTCGAAGCGCGTGTTTCCGAAGGAATCCATACCCGTCGCCAATGACTTCCAGAACGCCGGTCGCGATCTCGTGGCCCTGCTCTCGCGCCTTGATCTGGAGAAGCTCCTCCACAAGACGACTCTTTTTCATCCGGGCAACACCATCGATGCCGAGTTCGCCAGCGACGCCGACGAGTTCATCTCGCGGCTTTGAGTCCAGCACTGCCATCGTGGCCGCGAGGTCAGTCACGGGCTTCGTGTCGACCTCAGGCTCTTTGTCCCGCATCATCCCGCCGCCACGGTTCCCCTGGCGCCGGCCACCTCGCCCTCTCGAGCCTCCTCGCTGACCGGACCTGCGACCGTCTTCTCTCAACACTTTTCCCTCTTCCGCTCCACAAGCGGCCTCCTTATGTATCTCGCCTAGGTGATGGGCAGCTTGTGCTGCCCCCCTTCTCTAAGTACGCCCTTGGCACTCCCAATAAATGCCCCGAATAGCGGGTGAGGCCGGTTGGGCCGGGATCTGAACTCCGGATGGAACTGAGTGCCCACCATGAAAGGATGATCCCTGAGCTCCGCGATCTCGACCAGTGCTCCATCAGGCGACAATCCGCTGGGCGTGAGGCCGGCATCACTCAATTGCTCTCGATACTGATTATTGAACTCGTAGCGGTGGCGGTGCCTTTCGGCAACAGTGCTCGCGTTATAGGCATTCCCTGCCCGGGTTTCCGCCACCAAATCGCAGGGGTAATTACCTAACCTCATCGTTCCGCCCATACCGTCCACTTCTCGCTGCCCAGGCATAAGTGCAATGACGGGGTATGGCGTCTCGAGGTCAAACTCAGTGGAGTTGGCTTCGTTTGTACCGAAAACCGAGCGGGCAAACTCAATCACCATGATCTGCATACCAAGACAGAGCCCGAGATACGGGATCTCGAACTCGCGAGCATAGCGGGCCGCCCGAACCATCCCTTCAATTCCTCGCTCGCCAAAACCGCCGGGCACCACGATTCCGCTAGCTCCTGCGAGGGCCTGCTCCCATCCATCTTGCTCCAGATCTTCCGCCGAGATCCACGTGAGCTCTACCGCCCTTTCGTGGTGAATGCCTGCGTGCTGCAACGATTCCCGCACGGATATATATGAGTCGTGAAGATCTACGTACTTACCTACTACGGCAATGGGAAGCGGGTCATGCTCCTCTGTCATCTTCTCGACCATGATCCGCCAATCCACGAGGTCCGTCGACAGCGCTTGGAGCCTAAGCGATTCTATGACCTGCTCGCCAAAGTTTGCTTCCTCTAACGTGGACGGCACCTCGTAGATATTTTCTGCGGTCTCTAGCGGAATAACAGCTTCAGGCTTCACGTCGCAGAAGAGTGCGATCTTGGCACGGGCACTCTCGGGTATTTCGTAGTCGCTGCGGCATAGGATGACATCGGGCTGAATACCAATGCTTCGCAGCTCCTTCACCGAATGCTGCGTCGGCTTCGTCTTCAGTTCACGAGTCGCCATGATGTAAGGCAGATAGGTCACGTGCACATAAAGCACGTCGTCTTTGCCAACCTCGTTTCGCATCTGGCGAATAGCCTCGAGGAACGGAAGCCCTTCAATGTCGCCGACGGTTCCCCCCACTTCAACGATGATGACATCAGCATGGCTCTTCTCAGCCAAATTGAGTATCCGCCCTCTAATTTCGTTAGTAACGTGAGGTATAACCTGGGTCGTCCCGCCGAGATAATCCCCTCTCCTCTCTTTGGCTATCACGGAACTGTAGATGTCACCAGCAGTCACGTTGCAGTCGCGAGACAACTCAACGTCTATAAAGCGTTCGTAGTGGCCTAGATCCAAATCCGTCTCACAGCCGTCGGCTGTCACAAACACCTCGCCATGCTGGTAGGGGGACATAGTTCCCGGATCGACATTTAGATACGGATCGAGTTTTTGTACCGAGACAGTTTGCCCTCTGCTTTTAAGGATCCGCCCAATGGACGCTACGGCGATACCCTTACCGACGGAGCTGACAACTCCGCCTGTTACAAAGATGAACTTCGCTGTCGGTTTCACAGGTATTTGCTCTTCATCGAGCGCTCACACTCAGACTCGGGGCACCTTCTCAGATCACAGCACGTATGAACCGAGATAAGCATTAGGGCTTCGTGGAAACCTGTGGGAGGAGGGGGTGCCCTTCCTCTTGGAAGCTACTTACCCTTGCCCGGCAAGCCCGTCGACTGACTTCGAGGGCCCGAGCCTCCGTATCCGGTGCGATTATGGAGCTCCCAAAAGAAGCTGTCAATCCCTTGTTTCTCTGTGTTGCGGCATCAAAGCCTCTCAATCCGCAGCCCAAGTTATAGGAGTTGAATTCCGGTAAATCTTTCCGTTGTTAGAAGAAAGTGTTTCCCCCAACCACATATTTGTGGATTCCCATGTCCTCCCATGATTATAATGTCGTCCGCCCATCGCCCCTGGAGCCCTAACTTGGCACTTACCCTCAAAGAGGTTGTTCATATCGCAAGCCTGGTCCGTATAGGAATGTCCGAGCAGGATCTCGAGAGTTTCCGTGATGAGCTCTCGAAAATCCTGGACCAATTCGAGGTTCTCAAAACCATCGATACAGAGAACGTAGCCCCAACGGCGCATCCCGTCGACATCAATAACGTCTTCAAAGACGACATCGCAACCGAACCCCTAGATTCTGAGGCGGTCCTGTCCAATGCCCCTCGTCGAGAGGACCTCTACTTCCGGGTCAAGGCGGTCCTCGAAGAATAGCCCCTGGGGGCTCCCCATGAATGAGCTGTACACGCTGACAGCCCATGAGGCAGCCGACCTCCTCCGAGATCGGAAAATCTCTTCCGTCGAATTGACGAAGGTGCACCTTGAGCGGATTGGAGCCGTTGAATCCGACGTCCAGTCCTTCGTATCGATTACCGAAGACGTGGCACTGGCGGACGCCGCCGCCGCGGACAAACGCATAGCTATGGGCGACGGTGGACCCCTCACAGGGATTCCGATGCAACTCAAGGACAACATCGTGACCTGTGGCGTGAAGACTACCTGCTCCTCACGCATGCTTGAGAACTTCATACCACCCTATGACGCAACGGTTACCCTACGGCTTAAAGAGGCCGGGGCTGTGCTCCTAGGTAAAGGCAACATGGATGAGTTCGCCATGGGCTCCTCTACCGAGAATTCCGCTTTCCATCCAACTCGAAACCCTTGGCTCCTCGACTGCGTCCCTGGGGGTAGTTCAGGTGGACCCGCTGCTGCAGTCGCAGCAGGTGAAGCCCTCTATGCACTCGGCTCGGACACAGGCGGCAGCATTCGCCAGCCCGCCTCATTTTGTGGCGTCGTTGGAGTCAAACCCACGTATGGACTCGTTAGCCGCTTCGGACTCGTTGCTTTCGGCAGTTCACTAGATCAGATTGGTCCTCTGACAAAAGACGTTCAAGATGCGGCTGAAGTATTAGCGGCCACTGCAGGCTACGACCCGAACGATTCGACGTCCATCGACCGGCAAGTAGACAACTTCTCACAAAATCTCAGAGGTGAGATCAAAGGGATGCGTCTCGGCGTACCCCGGGAGTACCTCGACGGACTGGACGAGCAGGTAGAGGGGGTATTGCAGCGCGCAATTAACAAGCTCCAAGAGCTTGGCGCATCCATCGACTACGAAGTCTCGTTACCTAGTACTTCGCATGCCCTGGCCGTCTACTACATCGTCGCTCCATCTGAGGCTTCGGCCAATCTGGCTCGTTACGATGGTGTGAGGTACG
>CAZUGG010000020.1:0-14262 GCA_964619905.1 uncultured Dehalococcoidia bacterium | reverse complement strand
CCAGCTGCGAAGACGACCGCGAAGCCAGCCGCGAAGACGACCGCGAAGCCAGCCGCGAAGCCAGCCGCGAAGGCGACCGCGAAGAAAACCGCGAAGCCAGCCGCGAAGAAAACCGCGAAGGCGACCGCGAAGAAAACCGCGAAGCCAGCCGCGAAGAAGCGGAGTGAAACCTCGTGATCCAGAAAGAGAGTCGACTTCGGGTAGCGGACAATTCCGGAGCTCGCGAGGTCCAATGTATCAACATTCCTGGCGGCACAGGACGACGCTACGCCCGTGTTGGAGACATCATTGTCTGCTCCGTGAAACAGGCTCAGCCTGCTTCCGGTGTGAAGAAGGGGGAGATAGTCCGTGCCGTGGTCGTCCGCACGGCGAAGCCCGTGCGACGGGCTGATGGGTCTCAAATCAAGTTCGATGACAACGCGGCCGTGATCCTAAGAGATGCCTCTAATCCCCACGGCACACGTATATTTGGCCCTGTGGCTCGTGAGCTACGCGAACGCAACTTCATGAAGATTATCTCGTTGGCGCCCGAAGTCTTATAGGTTATGAAACTCAAACGTAACGATACGGTTGTTGTTGTTCGCGGGAAGGACCGTGGAAAACAGGGTCGGATAATAAGTGTTGATTCTAAGCACGACCGCCTGATTGTAGAAGGCGTCAATGTGATCAAGAAGCACGTTCGTCCCAGCCCGACGGTGCGCCAGGCTGGGATTGTTGAAATACCAGGTTCCATTGATGCAGCTAAGGTGAAACTAGTTTGCCCAACTTGCACCAAGGTAAGTCGGTTAGGCTCTCGTGTTATCCGGTTTGATGAGGGTGGCGAGTCGCGGCGTCGTAAGGTAAGGGTTTGCAAGGCCTGCGACGCAGAAATCGAATAGAGAAGTCTATGTTTAGTGACGATGAAAAAGAAGCAGTAGGGACCTCCGACACTCCTGAAACTAAGGAAGAGGCCCCTAAGGAGGCGAAGGGCAAGCCCAAGCCTAGTGGGGATGTCGGTGGTAAGGGTCGTGCTAAGCAGGCCAAGGCCAAGAAGTCGAACGGCTCCGGTAAGGTTCGCGACTTGCCGCCGGGCTACGCCCCTCGTCTTATAGGGAAATATCGGGATGAAATCATGCCTGCGCTCCGCTCCGAGTTCTCGCTGACTAATGTGATGCAGGTTCCACGCGTGCAAAAAGTAGTTTTAAACGTCGGGCTCGGTGAGGCTCTTACCAACGCAAAAGCGTTGGAGACAACAGAGCGCGACTTGTCGACGATTACCGGGCAGCATCCGGTGACAACTAAGGCCAAGAAGTCTGTCGCGAATTTTAAAATCCGCGAGGGTCAGACGATTGGGATGATGGTTACCCTGCGTGGTGCCCGAATGTACGAGTTTCTCGACCGTCTGATTAACGTGGCGCTGCCCAGGATCCGGGATTTCCGTGGAGCGCCGAACCACGGTTTCGATGGGCGTGGCAACTACTCCCTCGGATTCCGCGAACAAACTGTATTCCCAGAGATCGACTTTAACGAGATTGATCGTTTGCGAGGGTTCCAGATTACACTCGTTACGACAGCTCCCAATGACGAGCAAGCGAAGTCGCTGCTGAAGCATCTTGGGTTCGCCTTTGCCCTAGAGACCGAAGAGGCGATCGCATAGTACGGAGGTATCGTTGGCAAAAAAAGGCAAAATAGAGAAGTGGAAGAGACCGCCGAAGTTCGGAGTTCAAGGGCATAATAGGTGCAACCGTTGTGCGCGACCTCGTGCCTACATTCGGATGTTCGGACTGTGCCGTATTTGCTTCCGGGAACTTGCCCTTCGCGGTGAAATTCCAGGCGTTCGTAAGGCCAGCTGGTAGGATCGTGCTCCAGCCAAGTAGTAAAAATCGTAAGGCAGTAATTTAGTGAACACAGACCCGATCGGAGATTTGCTGACCAGACTGCGTAACGCCTCCTCAGCGGGGCATTCTTCTGTCTTGGTGCCGTACTCGAAGTTGAAGGATGCGATCTGCGGCATTCTTAAGGACGAGGGATTTATTCGAGATTTTGCCGCCCAAAAGAGCGGGCCTCAGCGGCAACTCAAGCTATTTTTAATCTACGGAGAAAAAAGTACACCGGCCATCACTGGCATGCAGCGAGTAAGCAAACCCTCTCTGCGTATCTACTCGGGCCACAATGAGGTTCCGCGAGTTTACGGAGGCCTGGGCACTACTATCATCTCCACTCCGAAAGGGATTATGACCGGGTCCCAAGCTTGGAAGGAAAAGGTTGGCGGAGAAGTTCTGTGTGTCGTTTGGTAATAGAAGGTTAATCACCATGTCCCGTGTAGGAAAAGTGCCAGTCCCCGTCCCTGTAGGAGTCGACGTCAAGATCGAAGGTAAGACCCTAACTGCTAAAGGGCCTAAAGGCGAACTCTCCCGTACCTTTAGTGAGCTTATGGCTATAGAGCAGCGGGACGGTAGTGTGGTGGTTACTCGCAAGAACGACGATAAAGAGGCGCGGTCGCTTCATGGTCTCACCCGGTCGCTCATAAAGAACATGGTTGTCGGCGTTAGCGAGGGCTACCAGCGTTCGCTCGATATCGTAGGCGTTGGTTACAGGGCGACGCAGCAGGGCAAAGAGGTCCAGCTTCAGGTAGGGTTGAGTCATCTGGGTGAGGTTAAACCGCTTCCCGGTATTCAGCTGGAAGTGTAGGGCCAGACCCGAATCCATGTACGAGGTCCCGAAAAAGAGATTGTGGGGCTCCAAGCAGCGAAGATTCGCAAGGTGCGGCCTCCTGATCGTTATAAGGGAAAGGGCATTCGTTATGCCGGAGAGACTGTAAAGTTGAAACCTGGCAAAGGCGCGAAGGCGATTTAACTGGACTATGGCACAACGAGCAAGAACGGCAACGAAGGCGAGGCTGGTACGCCACAGGCGTGTTCGCAGAAGCGTGCGCGGCACATCTGCAAGGCCCAGGCTGGCTGTCTACCGTAGCCTGAATCATATCTACGCCCAAGTGATCGATGACACTCTTGGAGCGACGGTGGCAGCAGCGTCTTCACTCGAGGCGCAACTTCGGGAAGGATCCGGGAGCAAATTGGGTCAAGCTGTCAAAGTGGGTGAGCTTGTTGCAAAGCGCGCTGCTGAGGCGGGACTTAAGCAAGTAGTCTTCGATCGGGGCGGCTTTTTGTACCACGGGAGAGTCCAAGCTCTGGCAGACGCAGCACGAAAAGGGGGCCTGATCTTTTGACGACGCAACGAAGGGACCGTGCCAGCGAGCTCGCTGCCATGGGCCTCCAAGAACGGGTGGTCAGCATTAAACGTGTAGCCAAAGTGGTCAAAGGTGGCCGTAACTTCAGCTTTAACGCGATGGTTGTTATTGGCGATGGCTCAGGTTCGGTGGGTATCGGACTAGGCAAAGCCGGCGAAGTTCCGGAAGCTGTGAGGAAAGGCACGTCCATCGCACGCAAAAATATGGTCAAACTCGCGTTGAAGGGGAGTACGATCCCGCATGAACGCGTTGTCAAGTATGGAGCGTCCAAGGTTGTGCTTAAGCCTGCAGCGCCTGGTACCGGCGTGATCGCCGGCGCCGGTGTACGTGCGGTAGCTCAAGCAGCGGGCATAAGGGATTTGCTTAGCAAAGTGTTAGGTTCTAGGAATCCGATAAACGTGGTCAAAGCAACCTTCTTGGCACTCGAGGAGATGCGGATGCCTCAGGATGCGGTGGCAGCCCGTAAACAATTGGCTGCGGAACAGTTGGAGTCGCCGCCCCCAGAGCCGCGATCACCCAGGCCTCCGAGGCCTGCTCAGAGGAGGCCTCGCGAGGAGAGAGATGGGCCTCCACGTGGACCAGCGGGTGTCGCTCCACCTTCCTCTGTCGGTAAAACTTCTGAAGGGGCGCCAGCGTCGCCCGGCCCGGTTCCGGCAAACGACGGTCCGGCAGCGCCTGCAGCCAGCGAATAGAGTCGAGTATGTCTAAGCTTCGTATCACCCTAGTGAAGAGCCCAATCGGTTACGAGCGGGACCAAGGGGCGACGGTGAGGGCCCTCGGGCTTCGCCGAATTCGCCACGCGGTGGAGAAAGACGACTCTCCAACGGTTCGAGGGATGGTCCAAAAGGTTCGTCATCTGGTGAAAGTCGACGTCCTATGAGAGAACACGAACTCAAACGTCCTGCTATCAGCAAGCCTGCGAAACGTCTCGGTCGGGGGCTCGGCAGCGGTAAAGGCACCTATGCCGGAAAAGGCATGAAAGGGCAAAAGGCCCGTAGCGGCGTAAGAATCCGTCCGGGATTCGAAGGCGGACAACTCCCCTTCGTGAAACGCATGCCGCATCAGCGAGGTTTCCGGAATCCGTTTAGGGTCGAATACCAGGTGGTCAATGTCGCTTCGTTGGAGCGATTCGAGGATGGTGCTGCCGTGACTCCTGAAGTACTTTTGGCCAAGGGGTTGGTAAGTACTTTGAAGATGCCGGTCAAGATTCTTGGCAATGGGGAATTGACCAAGAAGCTAGAGGTTAGCGCCAACAAATTCTCCGGGTCTGCGAAGGAGAAGATCGAGGCCGCGAAGGGCACGGCGGAGGTCATTATTGCAGCAGCAGCAGACCCAGCCGAGTAGCGTCCGCTTCCTCTCCGCGATCGGGGACGCTTTACGTCAGCCGGATTTACGTTTCAAGCTTCTCTTCACCCTGGGGATGCTTGTCATTTTTCGTTTCGTCGCGAATGTTCCAGTTCCAGGAGTGGATGCCAATGAGCTAGATCGTGTGTTCCAGGATGATCAGCTGCTTGGCTTTCTGGACGTGTTTAGTGGTGGTGCCCTCCGCAACTTGAGCATTGCATCGATGGGGGTGTACCCCTATATCACCGCGTCAATAATAATGCAGCTGCTTGTTCCAACGATTCCTCGCCTGCAGGCGATTGCGAAAGAAGGGGAATACGGACGACAGAAGATCAGTCAGTACACACACTGGCTTACTGTTCCGTTAGCGTTCGCTCAAGGCTATGGCCAGTTGCTTCTGCTCCAGCGCCAGGGAGTTATCTCGGGCATAGGATTCAACGGAGAAGATGGCCTCGGGTCTATCTCGATGTTGGCTTCGCTTGTTGCAGGGACGATGTTTCTTGTTTGGCTCGGTGAGCTCATTACGGAGAAAGGGATTGGGAACGGGATCTCGCTGATCATCTTTGGCGGCATCGTTGCTAGTCTTCCTACGATCTCCCAGGGGCTTCTAGATGAGCAAGGCGTGACTAGCGGAGTCGTGATGCTCGTCATCGCTGCCGTCGCAATTGTCTACGCGATTGTTGTCGTGACGGAGGGCCAGCGACGCATTCCAGTGCAGTACGGGCGTAGCCTATTCCGCGGGGGAAGAATGTATCGGCAAGCCGGTTCGTCGTATATACCGCTTAAAGTCAACTCGGCAGGTATGATCCCGCTAATTTTCTCCTTTTCCATTATGATCTTCCCCTCAATTGTTGCCAGCTACTTTGTTGGCGTCGGGAACGAGGGGGTTTCGAGTTTCGCTCGTTCGGTGCAGAGCCTCTTCGCCCCCACAGGCGGGCTTTACTGGTTGCTTACATTTGTTTTAGTGGTAGCCTTCACGTTTTTCTACACGCTGGTGATTTTCCAGCAACAGAATTTGGCCGACAATCTTCAGAAGAATGGTGGCTTTGTGCCAGGGATTCGTCCTGGCCAGCCCACAGAGGAATATTTGAATCGCGTGATCCTCCGCATCACTACAGGGGGAGCCGTTTTTCTAGGGTTCATCGCTATCCTGCCGTTTTTTGCCAGGGGTATCGTTGGCATAAGCCAACTTGGGCTGAGCGCTGCAGCCCTTCTCATTGTCGTGGGGGTATCGTTGGACACGATGCGTCAGTTGGAGGCGCAGTTGATGATGCGGCGTTATGAGGGTTTCATCAAATGATGCGGGCGAAAGCTCGGGGATAAAGGCAGTTCGTGCGGATCATTTTGGTTGGAGCTCCTGGTTCCGGCAAAGGAACCCAGGCAGCCACAATCACCAAAGAGTTCAAGGTCGCCCATATCTCGTCGGGTGATCTTTTCAGAGACGAGCAGGAACGGGGTACGGACTTGGGTCTTTTGGCGAAGCAGTACATGGAGCGCGGCGAGCTTGTGCCCAACGAGGTCACCATTGAGATGATCCTTGGGCGGATTGAGCGTTCGGATTGTGTAAATGGCTACATTCTGGATGGCTTTCCTAGAAACTGGGAACAAGCAGATGCTCTGGACAAAGCGTTGCAGGAAGCCGGAGTGGCTGGCATTGACAAGATTGTCTACGTGAAGGTTTCCGATGAGGAATTACTAAAGCGCATTTCTAGGAGAGGGCGGGCTGATGATGACGAATCGACTGCTAAACGCCGGCTCGCTGTCTACAAGGACCAAACCGCTCCGATGATTGAAAAGTATCGAGAGGTCGGGCGATTGGTTGAAGTCAACGGAGAGGCAAGTATCTTTCAGGTAGGCAAAGACCTGGTTAATGCTCTAAAATAGTAAGGTTGTCATGAGAGTGCAGCAGCCCCGTATCCAGCCAACTGGCGTCATCATCAAATCAGATGCCGAGATAGACGTGATGCGGCAGGCAGGCAGGGTGGTTGCCAAGACAATTGATTCCGTTTTGGCTGCAGTGAGACCTGGCACGACTACCAAGGAGCTGGACGACATAGCGTACGGGACGATTACAGGTGAAGGAGCGACGCCTTCGTTTTTGGGCTACCGAGGGTTTCCGGCGTCGATTTGTACGTCGCTGAATGAGGAGGTCGTCCACGGGATTCCAGGACCTCGAGTCCTGCAAGAGGGTGACATTCTTAGTATTGATTGCGGGGCCATCGTTGAGGGGCTTCACGGTGATTCAGCAGTGACTGTGGCTGTTGGCCAGGCCTCCGAAGAGGCTATAACTGTTGCCGAGGCCGCCGAAGGGGCGCTATATGCGTCGATTGAGAAATGTGTTGCAGGTAACAGGATGGGAGATGTCTCTGCAGCAGCACAGGCTTATGCAGAGGCGAAGGGGTACTCTGTCGTTAGGGAGTATGTCGGCCATGGTATTGGGAGGGATCTCCACGAGGAACCTTCTGTGCCGAATTTTGGTGAGCCAGGCAAGGGTTTGCTTCTGAGGAAAGGTCTAGTTTTAGCAATTGAACCGATGGTGAATGTTGGGGGATGGAAGACGCGCCTTTTGCCTGACAATTGGACTGTTGTCACTGAAGACGGTGCCCTTTCAGCACACTACGAACACACCATTGCGATTCTGGAGGATGGCCCGGAGATTCTTACGGCGAGACGGGACAAGGATCACTCGATAGGTAAAGGCTAGGAGCTTTTAGTTTGGCAAAAAAGCAAGCGATTGAAGTTGAGGGAACCGTATCCGAAACATTGCCGAACGCCATGTTTAGGGTTGAGCTTCCTAATAGCCACAAGGTGCTGGCGCATGTATCAGGCAAAATCAGGATGAACTTTATTAAGATTCTGCCTGGAGATCGCGTTCTTGTGGAACTCTCGCCCTATGATCTTACTCGTGGCCGTATCACGTATCGTTTCAAATAAAGGCGCTCTGACGAACCGAAAGGTGATAATTGATGAAGGTTAAGGCTTCCGTGAAACCTCGTTGCGACAGGTGTAAAGTCATTCGTCGCAAGGGAGTTCTCCGTATCATCTGCGTCAACGCGAAGCACAAGCAGCGGCAGGGCTAGCAGGGGGTCGAAGCATGGCGAGAGTAGCAGGTGTCGACATTCCCGATGGCAAAAGGGTGGAATTCGCGATTCGTTATATTCACGGTATAGGTCCTAACAGAGCTAAAGAGATTGTTGGACGAATTGGGCTGGAAGGCAATCCGCGGGTGAAGGACTTGACCGAAGAAGAGCTGAATCGAGTACGGGCTGCTATTGATGGGGCGGGCGTGCCAATTGAAGGTGATCTGCGTCGGGAGACGCAGCAGAACATACGTCGTCTTATAGACATAGGAAGCTATAGGGGCTTTAGGCATCGGCGAGCGCTCCCGGTTCGCGGACAGCGGACCAAAACGAACGCTCGAACCAAACGGGGAGCCAAGCGTACGGTTGCCGGCAGGCGTCGAGCTGCTGTTAAGAAGTAGCAAGCTCGAGCCAATAATTAATCTTTAGGCAGGAAATCTATGGCTGCGAAAAAGCAAAGAGGGCGCAGGCGCGAGAAGAAAAATGTTCCGCGAGGACGTGCCTACATCCAGTCGACATTCAACAACACAAGGGTTACGCTCACGGACCTGGCGGGCAACGTCATTTCCTGGGGCAGCGCAGGGACTGTTGGGTTCAAGGGCTCACGTAAAGGTACCGCTTTTGCCGCTCAGCGGGCGGCGGAAGAGGCTGCGAAGCGTGGAATGGACAATGGATTGCGCCAGGTTGAAGTGATGGTGCGGGGACCGGGTTCGGGGCGCGAAGCTGCAATTCGCACATTGCAATCATCAGGGATCCAGGTCACCAGCATTCGCGATGTGACGCCGATTCCCCACAATGGCGTACGCGCGCGGAAGAAACGCCGCGTTTAAGGAGGTAAGGTGGCCAGATATACAGGTCCTGTCTGTAGGCTATGCCGCAGGACAGGAGAGAAACTTTTCCTGAAGGGCGAGCGATGCCTTACTCCAAAATGCGCTATCGACAAGAGGAGTAATCCTCCTGGGCAGCATGGAGCGTCTCGGCGGCGGCGTGTCTCTGAGCATGGCACGCAGCTTAAAGAGAAGAAACGGGCTCGTTCAATATACGGCGTTCTCGAGCGCCAGTTCTACAAGTATTATGAAGAGGCGACACGGAAGTCAGGGGTAACAGGCGAGCACTTACTGCAATTCCTGGAGCGCCGTTTAGACAACGTCGTTTTTCGTTTGGGGTTTGCTGAGTCACGTGCTCAGGCCCGCCAGGTCATTCGCCATCGTCACATGACAGTCAACGGAAGAAGGGTCGATATCCCTTCGTTCCGGGTGAAGCTGGGCGATGTTATTGGATGGACCGAGCGTGCCCAGAATATGGGTCTGTACAAGATCATTGTCGCTGACTTACGACGCAAGCCCCTTCCGAATTGGTTATCGCTGGATGTCGAAACGGTTACAGGCAAGGTCGAGGCGTTGCCTGAACCGACTGAGATGGATGTAAAAGTAGACGATCGAATGATAGTAGAGTTTTACGCTCGGTAGGAGATTAGGTTGTGACTATTGGCATAGAGCCAGAAGTCGAAGAATTAGAAGAAGAGCCGGTAATAGAGATTGTTGCAGAGCCCCGTGTTGAAGCGGAGGAGCTGCAGGATGAGTATGGGAAGTTTGTGGCCGAGCCACTCGAACGTGGGTTCGGTGCCACGCTGGGCAACGCGTTGAGGCGTGTTTTGCTCAATTCGCTGGTCGGTTCTGCCGTTCACGCGATACGCATAGACGGCATCGAGCACGAGTACTCCACGATGAAGGACATTCGAGAGGATGTCACAGAGTTGATCCTCAATATTAAGGGGGTTCGCTTGCGTGGGCACTCCGATCGTCCTGGAACGCTCCGTCTGGAGGTACAGGGTCCGGGCCAGGTCACCGCGGGCGACATTCAGCCTTCTGCTGACTACGACATTGTGAACCCAGAGACTTACATTGCAAGTCTGGACAGCGCTGAGGCCAAGCTGGCTATCGAGTTGTACGTTGACCAAGGAACAGGTTATACGCCAGCCACACCGGTCGAAGGCGCACCGATTGGCGTCCTTCCTGTCGATGCGATCTACACGCCGATCCGTCGGGTGAACTATAACGTCGAGAAGACTCGCGTTGGTCAGGTTACCGATTACGAGAAGCTGACCATCGAGATCTGGACGGATGGGTCAAAAGCTCCCATGGAGTCGATGCAGGAAGCTGCAGAGCTCTTGATAGAGTCGTTTCAGATGTTTGCAGGTCTAGGTAAGGAAACGGAATTGGGCCTGATGGGCTCCTCTCCTGACATCCCGCGGGAACAGTACGACATGGCAATCGAGAAGCTGGACTTGTCGGCGCGAACGCTGAACTGTTTGAAGCGAAGCAAGATAGACACGGTTGGGGGAATTCTAGAGAAGACTCGCGACGAACTCCTTCGGATCAAGAACTTCGGCGAAAAGTCACTGGTGGAGCTGGATGAGAGGCTCCTTTCTATAGGGGTTTCCAGAGAAGGTGAAGAGGATGGAGTTCCTTCGGAGGTTGTTGGGGAACTAGAATCCCAATCCCCGGCCCTTTCTCAGTCGGGCGATCCAGATGGCGACGCGCTCTCGGATGAGTCTTCCGTGGCTGCACAGGGTGTAGATAAGGAAGATGGAGAGGGTGCAGATAAAGAATCCGAAAAAGGGTCCGGAGAACCCATAAAGGACCTTTCCGCTCTCCGCGCTCTTCTTGGTGAAGAGGCCAAGGACATTACGTCTGAAGACCAGACGAAATAGGAACTCGTCATGAGACATCGATTAGCGGGCCGTCATCTTGGTAGAAGTTCTTCGCATCGTCGGGCCCTGTATCGGAATCAGGTGACGGACTTGCTCCGCCACGAAAAGCTGGTGACCACTGAGGCTAAGGCGAAAGAGGTTCGGAGCCTTACCGAACGAATGATTACGCTGGGGAAGAAAGGTGAGCTTTCCCACCGCCGACAAGCCTTAGCCTACATATTCGATGATGTTGTTGTTAGGAAACTCTTCGACGACATCGCGCCGAGGTATGAAGAGCGAGCAGGCGGCTATACTCGTCTGACCAAACTGGGCCCCCGCAGGGGGGATATGGCGCCGATGGCGCAAGTGGAACTCGTCTAACCACGAGGCCCCCGCTATGCACCTTAAGAAGATGGCCTTGATCGTTGAGTACGACGGGGCCCGATATCATGGTTTCCAGCTCCAGGCGGGCTTGCCGACGATTCAGGGTGAGCTTGAACAGGCCATAGGTTCGCTTACTGGTGAGAGTTTGCGGGTAACGTGTGCCAGTCGCACCGATTCGGGTGTCTCTGCTGCTGGCCAGGTTGTGTCGTTTCGCACCGAGTCCCAGCACCCCCCGGAGACGTTCGTCCGGGCACTCAACTACCATCTACCTGACGACATCGCGGTGCTTGAAGCATTGGAAATCCCGATGGACTATGATGTGCGTACCAAGGCTTACGGTCGAGAATACCAGTATCTCTTATTAAATCGCCGTGCTCCGTCCCCCATCATGCGAAGTCGCACTCACTGGGTGCCGGTGGCACTCGATCTTGAGGCCATGAATAAAGCCGCGTCGCTGCTTCTGGGGACCCATGACTTCTCCCCTTTTGCGGGCCCCGATTTGCTGCCAGGAATAAGGACAACGAAAACGTTGACGCACTCTGCCCTAAACCGTGATGGCCATATAATCAGCTTTGATGTAGCTGGCGAATCCTTTCTTCACCAGCAGGTGCGGCGGATGGTGGGAGCTATTCTCGAAGTTGGACTTGGGAAAGTGACTCTGGATGATTTTGAACGTGTTCGCGATTGCGGAAAGAGGGGCGCTGCCGGCCCTACATTGCCCCCGAACGGCCTTACCCTTTTAGAGGTACGATATAGGGACATTAGAAAAGCATTGCAGGACCAGGAAATGTCTTTGGTTGGATCAGTATCATGACTACAGCACAGCATACATACACCCCTCGCGCGGACGAAGTCCAGCGTGGATGGCGCGTGATTGACGCGGCAAACCGACCCTTGGGACGGGTAGCATCTGAAGCTGCCCAGATCCTTCGGGGTAAAGACAAAGCTACCTACTCGCCGCATATGGATGTAGGTGATTTTGTGATAATCGTGAATGCCGGCAAGATCAAAGTGAGTGGTTCTAAAGAGACCGATAAGACGTATTATTCCCATAGTGGGTATCCTGGAGGGCTCAAGGCGGTTTCTTTCGACCGCATGTTTGCCAAGTCTCCTAGACGGGTTATGGAGTATGCGGTCTGGGGGATGCTGCCCAAAGGACCTTTGGGCCGACGCCTACTTCGGAAGCTCAAGGTGTATGCAGAGGACACCCACCCCCACGGCGCTCAGGTCAGTGAGTTGGCTTCTCCAAATCGAGTTGGTAAGGCGAAGAAGAAGCCCAAACTGACCAAGGCCGAACGAGAGGCACTACTAGCGGAGCGCGAAAGATCTGCCGCTGAGGTGGAAGAGCCTGCCGCTGAGGTGGAAGAGCCTAAAGAATCGTCTGATGAACAAACTGGCGAGCGACAAGAAGTTGATGATCTCGAAAAAGAGGCCGGTAAATGACTACTGGACAGCAACAACAGCAGTACAATCACGGAACGGGTCGTCGCAAAGAGTCGATAGCGCAGGTGCGCATCGTTCCGGGAAGTGGGACGATGGTGGTCAACGGGAAGCCCGTAGAAGTGGCTATCCCTGTTACTGCGCTCCAGGTCCACGCCTTGGAACCCTTGAGGCTTACGAATAACGCCAGCCGGTATAATGCGATGGTGAAGGTCAAGGGTGGCGGTATCTCTTCACAGGCGGGCGCCATTCGCCACGGCTTGGCACGGGCGTTGCTAGACGCTGACGAAGGTTTGCGACCCGTTCTTCGACAGGCGGGCATGCTCACGCGTGACCCCCGAATCAAAGAACGGAAGAAGTACGGACTGAAGCGAGCTCGTAAGGCTCCTCAGTGGACCAAGCGTTAGCAACTCTGCCTCGATTACAAAAGGAATATTCCCTCTTGTCCGCTGCGGGATTGGCTAGCTCCGCGGAAGTCCTTGCCCGCGTGTAGCGATGATGTTGCGTTGGATCTCAGAGGTCCCGGCAGCTATCGTCACAGAGATCGAGCTTAAATACTGGGTGAGGAGTCGGCCTTCCATTGGCGCTCTAGATCCCGCACTAACCTGACTGGCCATTCCGGTAATCTGCATGCCTAGTTGGGCGGCCCGCTGCTGCACTTCAGAGCCGAAGGCTTTGGCAACCGATGCCTCTTGGTTCGGTACGGTACCCTGGCTTTGGAGCCATGCAACCCGGTAGGCGAAGCTCCGTTGGATTGAGACCTGAATGGCCAGGTCCGCCAATAGGTGTCGGACTATAGGATCGCTTGCCCATGCCTTTTCTTCATTGCGTCCTCTCTGAACGTAGCTCTGAATGAGAGCCAACGTCTTCCGTGAGTATGACGCGTATGTGATCCCGGATCGTTCGAAGTCGAGGGCTGTGGCCACTATGTACCAGCCGTGGTTTTCTTTGCCCACTAGATGGGTTCTGGGCACCCGGACGTTGTCGAGGTAGATCTCGTTAAAAGACTTTTGCCCTGCCATGTTTATGATGGTGCGCGTCTGGACTCCGGGGGAATTCATGTCGATAAGAAAAACGGTGATACCTTTATGCTTAGGTGCGTCGAAATCTGTTCGGGCTGCGAGCCAGCACCAGTCGGCTATGTGCGCGCCACTGGTCCACGTCTTCTGGCCGTTCAGGATGAAGCAGTCGCCGTCTTTGTCAGCCCGGGTCTGTAGGGCGGCAAGGTCCGAACCTGTTCCCGGCTCACTGTAGCCGGTGCACCACCAAGACTCCGCATTTGCGATCGGAGGGAGGAATTGACGTTTCTGGTGCTCGGTTCCATGGAGAATTAGGGTGGGTCCTACCCACTGAGTTCCACCGATTCCCATTGTGGTACCGGGCACGCCGGCGAACATGGTTTCCTCTTGGAAGATCGCCTGCTCGATGACGCTTCTGCCTTGACCGCCGTACTCTTTGGGCCAGGCGAGTGTGAGCCAACCTTCCTTTGCGATCTTCTTTGCCGTACTTTTGGTAAGTTCCCAGAAGCGCGGATCAAATTGCTCTTCGCGGTCGACCCCGAAGCCCTCCTTGGGCGTGTTTAACTTGATCCAATCGCGTACCTGGGTTCGAAAGGCCTCTTCCTGTGGTGAGAGGCGAAAATCCAAGTGGTCTTCTCCTTTGGACCTAGCTCGAAAGTTGGGCCTTGATCCACTCGAGGTTGGGGATGGCCATCGGATCCACACCGAGCAGTAGCGCGAGGTAGTAACTCACGTAGTCACCAAGGAGGATTGATGTCATTGATTGCGAGAGCGCTGAGTCGCTACGAGCTTCTGGTTGTTCAAAAGGTACGCCTTTGCGTTCTAACAGCTCCGCCGTCAGCCCGAAACGTTTTGAGATGCGTTCGTGGTACAGCGATGATCGAAGTAGGACAACGAACGTGGAATCGGGCTGAGGGTGGCTTATTCCCTCGATGGTGTTGTGGTGAAACTCCGGCAACTCTTCAAAAAATGCCCAAGACTTTGAGTTTTCCGCGAGCTGGGTTTTCCACCGACGGGCTACCGGTCGGAGATGTTGAGAGGCTACTATGAGCACTACCCGGTCACCGATGTTAG